>JAAFHL010000439.1 GCA_013298365.1 Bacteroidota bacterium
AGCAATGCGTTTTGGGTCAATACAGGCTCGCCGCACTATGTTATTTTGGCAGAAGAAGACGTAGATAGTTTAGATATGGTCGAAATTGGGCGAAAGATTCGTTACAATGAGACATTTGCAGCAGCAGGAACAAATGTGAATATTGTGAATATTGTGGAAAGAGGCAAATTGAAAGTGCGTACCTACGAAAGAGGCGTAGAAGATGAAACATTGAGTTGCGGCACCGGCGTTACGGCTTGTGCATATAGTTACGTAATTTGGCACAATAGCATCGAAAAAGTAGCGGTTGCCACTAGGGGAGGGGAGTTGTGGGTAGAAATCAAGGATTTTGACAAAGAAACAGAGGAGGTTTGGCTCGTAGGTGCGGCGACTTTTGTGTTTGAGGGGAATATATAATCTAATACGAATGGCGTTTGGTAGCTGCGATTCAGGAGAATCGCAGTACGGCAAAATAATGCGTAAATTATAATATATAATTGTATTTTTCAAGATAATCACTATCTTTGAGCGAATTTTTCATAAACGAAAAATTAATATTCATACGCTCTCATTTCAAGGGAAGTAAGGGCATTTATCATTTATCATCATGAAAAAAGTTATTTATTTTGCACTTTCTATTGCCTTGTTATCAGGCATTAGTGCTTGCGGAGACAAAGAATCCAAAGAGAGAGAATTGGATTTGAAACAAAAAGAGCTTGCACTCAAAGAAAAAGAATTGAATATGCAAACTCAAACTGGTGGTGGAAACACAGCAACTCCTGCACCTAACACCACACCTACGACTGCTCCTGCAAATAATTCACAAAATATGGGGACTATCATTGGTAAAGGTGTTATTATTCGTCAAGGCAATACTGTAGAATCTGCAAAAATGGGCAATTATGATGAAAATGAGCGTGTTACCATTCTTTCTGAAGCACGTCCACAAAATCAAAACCAAGCGATTGCCGCAAAACCTATTGATTTGTACGATGAGTATAATGGCAAAGTTGTTGTTACAAAACTCAACAAAGGAAAGGCTTTGGTGATAGAAAGTTTTGATGGGTCAATGTATAATGTTTCGTATCAAGACCCTAAGTACGGGAAATTATATGCGATTGTTTTCCCTGATGAGTTGCAAAATATTTCTAATGAAGTTTGGTATAAAGTGCGCCGCAAGAATGGCAGTGAGGGTTGGGTTTTAGGTAAATTTTTGAAGAAATAAAGGTTTCACGCAGATTTTCCCCGTTTGGTGGAGACACCATAGCCGTCAGGCTAATTCCCCCGTTGGGTATCTTCTCCCAACGGGGATTGCTAAGTACTTATTTTACAATTTAGCATATTTTTTCAAAATAGTTGTTACTTCATTTTCAGTAAGTTGTGTGATTTTTGTAATTAAAGGAATAGGCAAATCTTCTTCGTATGATAGTAGTATAACTTGTTCTTTCGCTTCCATTTTCCCTTTTTTAAAACCTTCTTTAAAACCTACCTCAAAACTATTATCAAACTCATCTTGCAAAGCTGGTTTGACTAAGGCTATATGTTCTTCTTCACTTTCAATATAGTTCAAATCCTTTTTTCGCATACTTTACAATTTATTATATTTTTTTAAAATAGTTGTTACTTCATTTTCAGTAAGTTGTGTGATTTTTGTAATGAAAGGAATAGGCAAACCTTCTTCGTATGATAGTAGTACAACTTGTTCTTTCCCTTTCTCAAAACCACTATCAAAACCATTATCAAACTCATCTTGCAAAGCCCGTTTGACTAAGGCTATATGTTCATCTTCACTTTCTATATAATTCAAATCCTCTTTTGTGAGTTTTTGTTTGTTTATCAGAAAAATAATGTCCTTGAATAATGTATTGCGTTCAAAATCCTTAAAATCTGCTTTTTTATTCCCTTTATTGCGGGTTTTTTCTGCAAAAACAAACCAATTATGATAGTTGCTAAATTTCGCATCTTTGACAATATTAGCCTGAAACATAAAAGTCAGTTGATTTTGTGCCAAAAAATCTAAGCCCTTATTTTTGTGCTGCAACAACGCCAAAACCTCATCTCTTTTGCTCATAATCTCCTGGATATTCGTATTTTCCCACAAACTATTGTCCCGCAAAAAATCTTGTACTTGCTGCGGAGTCATACCAAATGTGATAAAATTATCGGGCAGGTCAAAAGTATCTTGCACCATCCATATCAACGTTAATACAGGGTTTACAAACTTGTAATTCTTGTCTTTTGCACGAGCCTCATTTTCCACCAGCAACTTCTTTTCGGGCAGCCGTTCTAATTGCAAAGCCGTTGATACACAATGATATAGATAAAATCGCCGCACCACATCAGGCTTATACCACTGCTGCATATCTATGATAATATCTGCCCCCCCTATCTTACACCGAAAATCAAACTCCACTTTTGACGAATCATTTGTCAAAAAATGTTTATTCTCCAACAGTTCTATTTCCTCTATTTCTACCCCTAAAAAATCCTGCAAAAATGCTTTCGCTATGTGAACATGCGAAAACACTCTGCGAAAAAACCTATCATAATTTAATGGTGCTAAGTACATGTTTCAGTTATCAGTTAGTTATCTGCGAAAATCTGCGATTAAATCAGTGAAAATCTGCGAGAAACGCAATCCTCATACAAAATTAACAACAAATTGCCTATTCTACAAACGAATAAACACATTCTTTTCTTCTGTGAAAAAGCGCAACGCATCAAAACCGCCCTCACGTCCCACACCACTTTGCTTCATACCACCAAAAGGCGTGCGCAAATCCCTCACAAGCCAATCATTTATCCAAATAATCCCCGAATGTACATTTGCCGCCACACGATGCGCTTTTTTCAAATTGCTGGTCCAAATCGTAGCTGCAAGCCCATAAGTCGTGCTATTTGCTATCATCAAGGCTTCTTCCTCTGTTTCAAAAGGCTGAATCGTAACAATCGGTCCAAAAATTTCTTCTTGATTGACTCGGCAGTTGTAATCCAAACCTGTAATGACAGTAGGTGCTAAGAAATAACCATTTTCACAATCTGCGGGCAGGTTATCAGGTCTTTTTCCACCGCAAAGAATCGTGCCGCCTTCTTGTTTGGCAATTTCTATATATTCCAAATCCTTTTCTAACTGCACTTTTGATACAATCGCCCCCACTTTTGAGCCATCTTCCAAAGGATTTCCTACTTTATAAGTCAAAGTTTCTGTTACAAAATCGGCTACAAATTGGTCATAAATGCTTTTTTCCACCAAAATCCGAGAACCACACAAACAAATTTGTCCTTGATTGGTAAAAGCTGCCCGTACACTGCCTTTTACAGTCTGCTCATATTCGCAATCTGCAAAGATGATATTAGGATTTTTGCCGCCCATTTCCAAAGAAAGTTTCTTGAACATCGGCGCAACCAAAGTAGCAATGCGCTTGCCTACGCCTGTGCTACCCGTAAAAGTGATAACGGGAATGTCTTTATGCACCACAATTGGCTCGCCCACATTAGGTCCTGTGCCATGCACAATGTTCAACACACCTGCGGGCAAACCTGCTGCTATGCAAATTTCTGACAATAAATAAGCGGTCAAAGGCGTAACCTCCGAAGGCTTTGCGACAACGGTATTTCCTGCCGCAATCGCAGGGGCAATTTTCCAAGTGAACAAATACAAAGGCAAATTCCAAGGCGAAATCGCTCCTACTACGCCAATCGGACGGCGCAAAGTATAGTTCAAACCTGTTTCGCCCATGTCATGCGTTTCACTTGCAAACTGCGTAATCGCTTGTGCATAAAAGCGAAAATTATCGGCTGCACGTGGAATATCCACCCTTTTTGAGAGCCAAAGCGGTTTGCCATTGTCCGTTGTTTCTGCCAACGCCAATTCCTCAAAACGCTTTTCAATTTCTGCCACAATGCGCATCATCACATTAAAACGTTCTTGAATGGGTGTTTTTGACCAAGTAACAAAGGCTTTTTTCGCCGCTTGATACGCAAGTTCCACATCAGCCGCATCACTATCTGGAATGTAGGAAAACACATTTCCTGTGGCAGGATTGATATTGTCGAGCCATTGCCCCGAAAGCGCGGGCTGCAAATTGCCATTTATGTAGTTGAGTAGTTGCATGTTTGTTTGATATTTTTTGCAAATTTATACAGATGATAGTAAATTAATGCCCTGTAAAGGAAATCTCACGCTATTTTACCACTAAGGCACTAAGAATACAAATAATTGGAAACTATATACTTAGTAAAGATTTGTTCTGTTTTCTTGCTGCCATTTATGTCCCGACAAACGACTCATTTTCACCTATTTCACAACATGTCTGCCATTTTTGTTTTCCTTATCCCGTTAGGGATAAAATATCGGTAGAAAATAATAATTTACCCCAAATTCGCCGAAATTTTTCGTGCTTGCACGAAAAAACATATAAAATCG
>JAAFHL010000044.1 GCA_013298365.1 Bacteroidota bacterium
CTTTGCCATCTTTTCGAATAAAACTCCATTTCCCATTTTGCTTTACTCTTGCTACACCTGCAATAAAAATAGGGCGATTTTCAAATTTTGCATTCATAATTTCTTTGCCATTTACATCTTTTATGCCCCATTTAGTTCCTTTTTGGAAAGTAACCTCGTCATTTACCACATCTTGCATATTATTAGGTGCAGGTACTGCACCGCTCTGATTTTGTATTTGCTGTTTGACAGGATTATTGGGGCAAGGATACCCTGATTTATCTATGCAGTTGCCATCAAGATTGATGTAAAAATACTGTCCATTTTGTTTCACAAGTGCTTCTCCATTTTTGAAGGGTGCTTTTATCTGCTCATATTTAGGGCTTATCACCATTAACCCATTTTTATCTACAAAACCCCAAAGGTCTTGCAACTTAATTGCAGCCCGCCCACCACTAAAATCCATGGCTTCTTGATACACAATGTCTGTGATTTTATCGTCTTTTTGATTGATAAAGCCATACGAACCCGCAACCCGCACAAGCCTTATGCCTTCATTTAGGTCACCTACAAAATCATATTTTTGCTTATTTGATTGGGAAATCATTTCTTTTTTGGCATCGGCATCACGCATAAACTCCAAAGATTTGGGTTTTGCATCATCACCACTTGCTGCGGCAATTTCTTGCTCTTTTCCATTTTTATCTATGAAAAAAGTTCTATATCCCTCTGTTACCTGCGCCAAACCATTGTCTTCATACAATTTTGCCGCATCATATTTATAGTCATTGATGAGTTTTCCGTCTTTATTGATAAAACCATACTTATTTCCTTTTTTGACAATCGCCATATCATATTTGAATGGGCTTCCTTGCTCAAATTGTGGCTTTATTTTCTCTTTAAAGTTTCGGTCTATATAGCCCCAAAGTCCATTTTTTCTCACACACATCAAGTCTTCTCCCCATACGGCTATCTGGTCATATACTACTTCACCTACAATATTTATGATGTAGGTTTGTGCTATTTTTGAACCATTTGCAGGTGTAACAAGGGCTAAGCCATTTTTGATAGCCTGCACTTCTGAGTACTTAGCAGGTATGATTTCTTGATTGTTTTTATTTAAAAAGCCCCATAAATTGCCTTTGCGAAAAGCCCTATATCCTTCACTTGGCACACCTACTTCATCATACTTATTTCTTATGCTACAATAATTATTGTAAATATTGTCTTGTACCAAGCAGCTTTTTGCACGCAAATTGGCATTAGTGTAGTCATCTTTCTCTTTTTTAGCCCACACCTCTTCATTTAAATTGTCAATTATTCTGACTATTTTGAACGCATTTTCTTGTGCAAATAGCTTTTTATTATGTCTATACGTATTATTAATATCTTCTAAGGTGCTAGTATAAATGGCAGCATTTTGAGAAAGACCCGCCCATAACATCCCACTCATACCACGAGCCAATAGATAGCGATGAGATATACTATCGGTTGGAGTGAAAGGGACAGGCAAAGTAAACGCACTATTGTAGGCTTGTTCATATTGCCCACTTGTCAAGTAAGTCAAGCTCAACTGATAGGGAATGGCATATTTTCGTAAAAATCCATTTTCAATGCTTCCATCTACATCATTACTCAGTATCAAGCCTTTATATTTAGTTATTTTGCGTGCTTGTGGCTTTTGAACATTTTGTGGCAGCAAAAAAGACTTATTGTCAAAAGTCAATGCAATCCCCCCTCTATTTGTAGCAATGCCCAGCTTCTCACTATTTTGAGAAAAACTGACTGCTAAGATATCGCAATTTCCTGCTTCAATGCTGATGGCGGGATTTTTCGCCACATTATTCAACTCTTGTACCACATCAATCTTATATACTAAATTCCCTGCCCAATCATATATGTGTATTTCGCCATTTTTGCCCGCCAAAAGAATCATGCTGGCATCGGGCGAAAAAATAGCCTTGCTTACAGCCGTTAAACTTGATTGAAAGCGGAACAAAAGTCCATTTGCCTCCCATATTCGTACCATGCCACCTTCAGTTACCGTCATGCTCAAGTTGCCATCAGGTGTAAAATCGGCAGCAATTAAAGGAGACTCATGTCCTGACAAAAACTGAACAGGGCGTTGCGTGGCACGTTCCCAGATAATGGCAGAACTATCTCTGGAAGCAGAAATCAAATATTCGCCATCTGCGGAGAAATTCAAGCTACTAATTAAGCCTCTATGTTCGGCAAAACGAGCAATGACATTGGCTTCAAACACGTCCCAAAGCAAAATATTTTTGTCTTGCGCTGCCGTTGCAACAATGGCGAGTGAAGGAGTATAAGCCATAGTTGTCAAATTGCCTTTGTGCGCAATACGTGTATCCACTTTGTTGCGTACAATTTTGTCCACAATATCAATAATATTGATAGTATTATCATTGTTGATAGTGATTACTTGTGTCCCATCTTGCGAAAATCCCATGTCTATTATATTGGCAGACAACGAAAAAGTATTTATTAAACTTGTGTTTAATTTGAGATTGCCCACCATAATATCTTTGCCCCTTGCCACCCCTACTTTGTCCCCCCTTCTCGACAACTTCGTAAAAGTAGATTTTCCTACATCATATCCTTTCACATCTATGATACGTGTTGCTTGGGTGAATGTAGGCATCAAAAACGCCGATAACTGGAAGTCGTGCAAAGCAGACTGAAGCAAAGTTGAATCGGGTTGCTCTGTCTGCGATTGATAGAGACAAAGATAAGAAAGCCCTCTGTTATAATATAACTTAGGATTTGTTCCCTCTAAGGCAAGTGCCATTGAGAAGCGATTAATGGCACTTCCGTAAATTTTTTCGTGAAAAGCCTCTAGTCCCTTATATCCCAAGAAATCTATTGAGTCTTTTTTATCTTCCAGATAGTAATATTTTTGGTCTTTGTCCTGAAAAAGCTGATTTTCTTTGGGCAGCCACAATATCAAAGCAGTAATTCCAATAGCTGCTACAATGAAACTTAATGTTACAATAATACTTGTTTTCATCCCTAATAGAGGAATCCCTCCTCTAAACAAAGCATCTCTTACTGTATCTTTGGCTAATAGGGTGTATTTTATCATAGGTGCACTAGCACCTTGTTGTTTTAATGTCTGCAAAGCTACCGCATCTTGTACCTCATTTCTTTCCAACATTCCCTCCAAAGCCGTAGTAGATTCTTCATCTCTGCTATCCATTTGATATTTTTGCAAGATAATATTCATCTTGTACTTATCAGAAATGGCAGAGCCTTCGGGCGGCAGATTTTCTTCCAAGATTTCTACAATTGCCTTACGCACAAGTTTCCCCATTTTAGTATCCATCTTGGCAACAAGTTCCATACGCATTTTTTCGGGTATCTCACCTTTGCGGAAAAAAGGCAGCCTTATTAAACGCAACAAACGTTCTTCTTTGAGCAAATAATACTCACCTCCTTTATTTTCATCAGGATAATAGGTTTCTGATAAGAATTTGCCCAAAAGTAAAGTGAGTTCCCAATGTAACTCAGGATAAACAGCACAAGTTGTAAACCACCTAAATAAGTCGGGACCTAAATAGGCTTCTATATCATCTAATTCAACATCTAAGGTAAAATCAGGCAAAGGATTATCCGTCCCTGTCATCCAGTCGCTCATTTTACTATTGCCTTTGCGCTCAAAACGCTCAGAGAGCACTGCCAAGGCTTCTAATTTTGCAGGAAGTACATTAAAATTGCGTTCTATTGTAGCCTCACGAATGCCCCAATTTGAGGTGGAAACAGAAGACATCAAAACTCTGTACTTAAATGCAAACAAAGCCTCTGCACTATCAGCAACTTCGCCTGTATAAGCATCAACTAAACCGTCTCCATCACCCAAAATAATCAAACGATGTTTAGGGTGCTGTGCCAAAACTTCTTCCAAATAAATGGGTCTTTCGTCAAAGGTACGCCAAAAATATTGGAAATGATGATTGTGAAAATAGACATCAATGTAAATATCTTCTTTTGCCAAACGCTCTGCCAAAAGCTGAAAATATTTGGCTTGATGGTCTTTGTGCGAAACTTTATCTATTAAAAATAAATATTCTATCGGACGGCGACCTGCACGATATTGCAAAGTAGGATAACCGCCTGCCGCCATCGTTGCCACCACACTTGCAGGTACATCTAATATATTTTTCTCACCTTCTTCTCGCTTACGCAAAGTTGTGGTTGCTTTATTCCACATCACTTTTTCATAAAAGTTATTAGGCGTTTCTATTGTAATAGGCCAATAGTAAGGGGGCGAAATATTGGGCAGTTTTTGAATCGCATACCTTCTTCTTAACCTTCTATAAACAAGCCAAAAGAAAGGAACAACAACAACCAATACAATCGCTAAAAGAAGCGGTAGGTATTTCCAGTTTTTGACTCGATTTTGAATATCAGATGGCACATCGCCCAAAATGACGGGCGCAAACGAAGGCAAATAGGGCAAATCTACTTTACTGATTTGCTGCACTACCCCCAATTGTTCTACAACGACTTGTTCGCAGTAATCCACTGTTTTTATGCCATCATTTATTGTTAGGCATACTTTGTAGCTGCCATATTGCTTATAGGTGTGTTTAGGATTATTCTCTTTTGAGGTTTTGCCATCGCCAAAATTCCACCGCCATGACTCAATATTTTTTTCGCCTACCAAAGAAGAATCTTTGAATGAAACGTTTTTATCTGAGATGATATAGTTGTAACGTGCTGTTAAGTTTTTTTGAACAACAACAGGAGATAAATCTATAGTACTCGTGATACCTCGCTTGCAACCAAAATCATTTTCTACTTCCAATCCAATAACATGTGAGCCTGTACTGGGAAAAGAGGACTTAAAGGTTGGACCTGTACCCATTTTTTTGCCATCTAAAGTCCATACAAAATGCGTAGGATTCCCACTTGCTTTTTGTTTGAGATGAATGGTGTTTTTGTCTCCTTCTTTGATTACTTGATAAGATAAATCGGCATCTAACAAAGCGCAAGGCTGTGGTGTATTTAAGAGGGAACGAAAAGCATAGGTATGTCTTTGCCAGAATTTGGGCTTAATATTATAACTTTCATAGTATTCATTTGCCTCTTGATAGCGGGTAAAGCCATAAAGCAAAAATATACCAAATCCCATCAAAAATACAACACCAATAATCGAAGGAATGATAATCCACCCCTTTTTGGGACGGCGCAAATTACTTACTTTTTGCTTATTATTGTTTAGGACAGAGTCTCCATTTTTATTGGGAAATTGAGCTGCATCAAGGCTTTGAAATTGGGCAAAGTAGGAATCAAACAGAAAGAAAAACTTCTCTTGTTCTTCGGGATTTGTGGCAAAAATAGGGCATAAGATGGTTTTTAACTGCTCTGATGTGCTATTTTCGCCCAAATGATTGATTAATTCTTGTAAACGCAGATAGGAATTTATGCCTATTGTATATCCATTTTGTTGGAGATAGGCGATAAAATCCTCAAAAGGAAAGATAATTTTATGTCCAGATGCTGCGTTAGTCATAATGAAGACAGGTAGTCATTCTATTTATAACGCCAAAGATAAGAATAATTATCCTGCGTACAATATTTTTCCTAAAATACAACATGAATTATTTTAGGGGCAAAAAAAATGACCTGTTTTTGTAGTAAAAAATGTGTAATTTTGTGTCGCAGATTAGTTGCACAATCAATAACCATCATCATCATGAAATATATTTTGTTTTCTTGTCTCTTTGCTTTGTGTTTTTATGCGGCTGCGCAAGAGTTAAATTGTACGGTAAATATCAATGCGACTCAGGTTGCGGGCGACAAACTGGTATTTCCTACCCTTCAAGATGCCATTCGCCGCTATATGAATAGCACAAAATGGACAAATGATGTTTTTTCTAGTGAGGAGAAAATTGAGTGTTTTATAGATATTTCAGTGCAAAATAGGGTGCAAGACCGCATGACCTGTATGGCAAATATTCGGGTTTTGCGTCCAGGCTATAACAGTACTTACAAATCAGTTATTGCCAATATTTCGGATAAAAGTGTGAATTTCAACTATGTTCCTAATCAAGAGCTGTATTTTACTGATGGAACTTATAATGACAATTTGACTGCTATCCTCAATTTTTATGGCTTTATTATTGTAGGCTTAGACTATGATACTTTTTCGCCCACAGGAGGGCAACCCTATTATCAAAAAGCACAAGAATGGGTAAACCTGGCTTCGGGAAGCAATGAAGCAGGTTGGGCGGTTGCCAATTCTTCTAATCCTACTCAAACACGAGAAGGACTTACCCGAGAACTGCAAAACGGGTCTGCAAGTGCTTTTCATACAGCTATGTACAAGTTTCATCGCAATGGCATAGATAAAATGGAGGCGGACCCTACAAAGGGCAGAAAAGCGGTGATAGAAGCCTTGAAAGACATGGAAACTGTAAATAGAAATGTGCCTTTATCTCGATTGTTGCGGGTCTTTTTAGATGCAAAAGCCAATGAACTTGTCGCCATTTTTGGTAAGGCTTTTCCTACCGAAAAACAAGCATTTTTGGAGCAAATGCAAAAAATAGACCCTACAGGTATGGCAACCTATAATCAAGTTTTGGAAAATAAATAGCAAGATTACATCTGTTTTGCTAAGATGTAGCAAAACAATATTTATACCCATTTTTTCGTAGTTTTGTTGCGCTATTGTGCGATAATTATCTATTTCTGCGATTTTCTGCTTAACAATATTATACTATGTCCAACCGAATTTATCTTAGCATCTGCGTTTTTTTAGCGACGCTTTCGCAAACACTATATGCCCAACAAATTTCTCAGGAGCAAGTGTTCAAGGCGCAAAAATATAGCGTATTTGAATATGGCTATCCGCTTATGATTGCCCCAGCAGGTGCAGACGATTTCTTATTTATAGAGTATTGGCCTGGCGAAATAGCAGGGCGTAAGGAAGATAATTACTACTTACAACGTTATAACATAAGGGATTATGGCGAACTTTGGTTTAAACCTTTGACTTACATTGGCTACGACCAAATGCCGGAAGTAGTAGATTTGCATAAATTAGACAAAAAATATGTGGTAATCGGACATCAATATGCAGATGCAAAAAAGACAAAAACAGTGGCTCGTTTTTTTGACCCTGATGGAAAGTCTTTGGAGCTTGATGTTACGCCTATTTCTAAATATGACAAAGGGGCGGCAGCAAAAGAGCCAAATGAAAAGTTCTATTACTCTCCCAATGATAAATGTTTTATGTGGTTTGCCGAAACTGGCGGCAAATATTATGCGGCTGCGTGGTCCACAGGTGCTGAAAATGTTTGGAATAAAACGCTCGAAATTCCATATGGAGATAAGTATAAAGTAATTGATGCAGTGATTGACGACAAGGCAAATCCTACTTTTTTACTCAAACAAGCCAAGCCATCTTATAGCAAAAAAGATACTGCTTTTCCGCCGATTATTATGCGTATGAATGCTGCTTCTGGCAAATTTACGGCTGAAAAAATAGATATTGATAGTTTATACATGTTGCATGGTAATATCAAACTCATTAATAATGAAGAACTTGTATTGGCTGGCGTAATTTCTAATAGCGACCCCAAAGACAAAACAAAGGTAGGTATTCCGAATGGGGTAAAAGCGGGAATGCAAGGACAAAGATGGACGAATTTCTATTGCAGTACCTATAAGTTTGGGGGAGATAGTGTTAAGTTTGTGAGGGATTCTATTTCAGACATTCCAGATAACTGGACAGATAAATATGGAACGGTGGGCAGCAATTTTGTTACTTCTCGATTAGAAATAGAGCAAGGCACAAAAAGTGGGGTAGAATCCACCGCAGTTTTGATTTTTGAAGAGGTTTATAATCAAGATGATAAGATATTCTTTTCTGACATAGGAACAATTGGCTTTCGTGTAGGGACTTGCGAAAATGCTTTTGCTTCGATTATTGCCAAAAAACAAAGAGACCAAGGTTCAGGGCAGTATTATTCCTATACTTTGGGACAAACAAAGGCTAAATGTCATTTTGTCTATCTTTCAGAAGCGGGTGCATCGGGCAAACTGCTCTGTCAAACCTTAGACCTCAAAACGGGGAAAATCACCGAAAAAGTCTTAGCCAAAAATGACCAAGCCTTATATTATTTCTTCCCAAGTAGGTCTCGTATGGTCAATGCCAATCAAATGATTTTGGTAGGAACAGGCAATCCTTCTCAAAATAATTACAAGTTGATAACGGTGATGTTTTCAAATTAGGATAGGGTATAAAAAGAGTGCCGTTGCTGAAAGAAAGTATCAGCAACGGCATTATTATTTTTATTCAAATGATAATTTCCCCCCGTTTGCAAGGACTTACTACCTTATGTGCAGGGCTTGTGCGTAGTCCTTGCAACCACAAAAAAAAGCATTTTTGTTTGTATCATAATCAGAAAAAACTACCCCAAAGACTTGCATAATAGCAAATTTTGGGGTAGCTTTGTGTTTTCGCTGAAATAACAAATACCTTATTTCACTAAATTCAGATGAAAGGATTTTGATAATTTAGTTCCGCAATTTTATGAAAATCCTTATCATTTCTTGAAATCAGGACAAAATTATACACGATGGCAGTTGCAGCAATGACCGCATCGGGAAGTTGCATTTTATATAATTTGCGAAGTTCTATTGTCTTTTCTACAATTTCATCATCTAAGTGAATAATAACAGCTTCATTTACAAAGCCTTGTATATTTTCCTGTTCGCCTGCACTGTGAGCTTGCCATCCTAATAATTCTATCTTAGAAATAACCGATATGTTACACTCTGATTCTATTATGGTTAAAATAAAATCCAATGTTTTTGGGGGTAATTGTCCATTTAAAAAATAAATGGCAATGTTGCTGTCTAACATATATCTCGTTCCCATTCATTTCGCATTAATTGTAGTTGTGTATCTATTTCTTCTATGCTTTGTTTATGGATTAAACAACCGTAATATTGTTTCATATTTCGCTTTTTGCGCATTACTTTTTCTGTAATTTTAATGCTTTTAAACTTTTGGAGCAGTGCCAAAAGCAAAATATATTCCTCGTGTTGAGAAATGTCTATGGTTATTGTCCGCATAATGAATATTAAATTTGAAACAAAGATATAACAAAAAAACTGAATATACCAAAAATTACTTAATAGTATTTTTTACCCTTCCTTCCCCGTCCCATCTCCAATCCGTAAAATCAAAATCTCTGCAATCAAAAACAACAAGGCAAAGAAAATGAAATATTTCCAAAGCGGCGTTCCTTCTTTTTCTACGGTAATTGTACTTGTAATTGCATGAGGTTCAGGCGCAAGCACTTGTACTTGTGGTAGCCCTTTTTTGGCTAAATCATCTGTCAAATCGCCTTTTGTGATAAAAGCCAATTTAGATTCTTGGTCAGAAATATTGAAGGAAACTCGGTCAAGTTGCGTTTCGCCTTGCATGATGCGATAATTGCCTTCTTTCATGTCCAATTTATCAAAACCCAACATCGTGGCTTCTGACTGAACATACTGCTCAGGAATGTATTGCAAATCTTTGTCGCCAATGAGTTTGATAAGGTCTTGTTTCGTGGTTTGAACAGGCATAGGCGTATATTTTCCCAATTCTTGATTGTTTGCAGATGCCTGTGTGCGGCTCATCATTTGCGTAGCACGATACATGACAGGTGCAAACAAGGTTTTTACATGCAAATCGCTCCAAGCATCACCTGCAAAAAGCGACCACAAAAACAATCTTCCTTTGCCCACAATCGCTTCTGTAAGAATAGAATTGCCATTTTCCATCGAAATAACCTTGCCTTGCACTGCGCCACTTCCTGCTTGAAAAGGATAATATTTAAAAACCATCGGCGCATCAAATTCCTGTGTACGTTGGTTTGGGGCAAAAACACCTTCAAATAAGGTGTGTTTTAAATCGGCTTGTGAGGCTTTGCTGCCTGTTTGATTGGAAACGAGGTTGTCAAATTTGCCTACGCCAATTCCCTGCAAAAAGGCATTGACGTTGTTTAGATTAGCATTTGAACCAGGAAAAATCATCACGCCGCCCCCTGCTTTTAGAAAGGTACTCAACTGCTCAGAAAGCCCCGTACTTACATCTGTCAAGCCCGAAACGACCACAGAACGATAGTCAGAAAATTGAACGGTAGAAATGGCTTTTTCCGAAATAAAAGTAGGTTCAAACTGATTGAACAAATCTTGATACAAAATATGTACACCATTTGAACGCTCACCTTCTACTATTAAAATCTTCTCTTTTTCGGGTACATAAAAAGAAAAATAACGTTTGTTGTCAAACTCAATCGGATAATCGTCCAATTCTATATAGCCCGATTGCCAGCCCGAAGCCGTAGGACTAAAAGAAATATTGACTTCTTGCGAAGATGTTGATGCAATTGTAGGTGCAGCAAGTGCAGCCACTTTTCCTTCTATCAAGACCCTGATTCCCAATTCTTTTACCTCATTTTCGCCATCATTTACCAGCATAAAAGAAAGTTTTACAGGTTTATTTTTTTCGATGATTTGAGAACTAATTTTATGCGAAGTCAGGTACACATTTTTTTGTTCCCTTGTCGCCAAAGGCACAAATTTGATGAGCATAGAAGTATCCGAAGCCAATTTAATTTGCCCTGTATCTGCCATCACAGACGAAGCCTGAAAGTCGCTTAGGAAATAAACTTCCCGAATGACATTATTAGAACGCTCAAAAATTTTGCTCAAATTGTTGAGAATCTCATTTTCCGAACAAATTCTTTGCTGAATTTTGACATTTGGCAATTCCTCCAAAATCTCCTCTCTTTCGCCAAAATTGTGCTTATACCTCATACCACCTGTGGTCATCAAGAGAAATTCGTCTTGTGGCGTGTAGGTATTTGTGATGCTACGAGTGAGGGAAATAGCCTGCTGCAAATACGCACCTTTTTCATTTCCTGCCGTCATAGAATAGGAATTATCTATCACAATCGCCACAGAGCGATTTCCCCGCAGCATTTTGGTATTTTCGGATACCCACACAGGCGTAGCAAAAGCCAAAACCGCCATCACAATCGCCAAAATACGGGCGGCAAGCAAGAGCCATTGACGCAGTTTGATGCGGCGTGTAACGTTTTTCTTTACCTCTTTGACAAACTCAATATTGCTAAACAAGATGAGTTTTGGGCGTTGCAAGTTGAAAAAGTGGATAATTATCGGCACAGCAATCGCCGCTAATCCCCATAATATTGTCGGATGTAGAAAATTCATTCTGTTGTGTAGATGTTCAAGCCTATTTTATTTTTGCAAAAATAGGCTTATTATTTCATTTCTGCTTTAATTTGTTGCACAAAATCTGTTGCAACCTCAAAATCTTCTGCAATTTCTGAGATACTTAATTTTCCACGTTTTAAGGCTTTTTGTATCCCTGCTATTGTTTTCTTTTGTGCGCCAATTTGCTCTCCTTTTTCAAGTCCAATTTGCTCTCCTTTTTCAAGTCCAATTTCTATCCCCTTTTCTATCCCTTCAGCTAAGGCATCTTTTCTTACCCCTTCTGTAAATCTATTAACAAGTTTGATATGCTCATCTTCGGTTTCTATATAGGTGAAATCGCCTTCATCTAAGCTCTTTTTGAGTATCATTCGCATCAAATCATTGAAAATAGGTTCTTTTTTGAAGGAAACAAAATCCTTTGCACTGTTCTTTTTATTTCTCGTTTTCTCGGCAAAGTCAAACCATTTTCGATATTTCGTAAACTTTGTATCTTTAATAATATTGTTTTGAAACATAAAAATAAGCCTGTTTTGCTTTAAAAAATCTAAATCTTTGTGGCGATTTTGCAAAGCCTGCAAAACGATTTCTCGCTTTAATAATAATTCACTTAGGTCATTTTCTGCCCAAAGTGTTTGATTATGAATAAAATCAAGAGCAATTTCGGGGGCTGTTGTATAGGCGGCAAGATTATCTGTAAACTGCAAAGAATCATCTACCATCCATATCAAGGTCAAAACAGGCTCTACGTTTTGATAATCTAAACTTTTTGCTCGCTTATCATCTGTGAGAATGGGCAGTTTCTTTTCGGGCAAATCCGATAGTTGTAAAGCCGTAGCTGCGCAATGATACAAATAAAATCGCCGCACAACATCTGGCTTATACCATTGCTGCATATCTATAATGATGTATGAACCCGCAATTTTGCAACGAAAATCCACCTCTATTTTCAACGCACTATTTGTCAAAAGGTGCGTTCTTTCCAATAAAGTAATTTCCTCTATTTGTACATCTAAAAAATCCTCCAAGAAAGCCTTCGCAATATGTGTATGCGAAAATACTTTTTTGAAAAATCGGTCATAATTGAGCGGTGCTAAGTACATAACCTTACTTTTATTTTGCTACAAAAATACACAAATTCTGGAATATTTTGGGAAAGGTTTAACCTTTTTCTTGGTTAAGTGCATGAAAAGGATAGTAATGCATCAATATGTAGGGAAAGATTATACGAAATATGCCGAATAGCTATTCTAATGCTTTTTTGTACCTGTAATTTGAAAAACATAAATCATTTATTGCTAAAAAGCCTATATTTGCAACCTTCGTTTTCCTGCATATACCTTTTATGCTATTTTCAGTATGAAAAAATTAGTACTATTGTGTTTACTTGCTTTTTTTGGGGGGGGAATGAGTTCCCTTTTTGCCTCACATTTTGTGGGTGCAGAGATGTCTTATCAGCATCTTGGCGGCTGTGATTATCGGCTGTATTTTACCGTGTATATGGATTGTCAAGGGGCAGCAATCAATTTGCCTCCTAACATCAATAATGCGCCACCAGCAACTGGTTTTAATTTTACAGGTATAGGTTGTACGGGAATACCCATTATCCCTACCCCTACATGGATAGTATATGATGTAGCAGACATAACGCCTATTTGCCCAAATACTACCTCTATTTGTAGCGGTACAGGTACAGGTGCGGGCGTTGTTGCTTATCGTTATTATACAGATATGTCCTTTTGTGGCATTACATGTACTGCAGTAGATATTGAATGGTCAAATTGTTGCCGAAACTATGCCATTACGAGTGGAGCAGGAGGGGAAGGCATTTCTATACACCTTACGATTCCCCTTACCTTCAATAATTCCTCCCCACGCTTTGTAACGCCTCCTGTGCTTTATATTCCTGTAGGGCAAACTCACACCTTTCAACAAGCTGCTTTTGACGAAGATGGAGACTCTTTGGTCTATTCTTTTGCGCCTTGCTTTCAAAGTCCAATACAAATGGTTACCTATAATCCAGGTTACTCACCTACATCTCCTTTGGGTGCAGGTTGGAGTTGTAGCATAGATGCACAAACAGGTGAACTTATTATTGCGCCTACTACAGGGGCAATGACGGTTGGCGCATTAGGCATACAAGTAGATGAATACCGAAATGGGGTTTTATTGGGTAGCATTAATCGTGATGCTGCTGTATATGTAGTGAATGTAGCAAACCCTGGAGCTAATACTATACCTACGGCAAGTGTTACAAATGTAACAGGGGTAGGCTTTCAAAATTCGCCCTATTATTTGCGCACAGAAGCTGGAAAGTTACTCACTTTTGATATACAAGTAAACGACCCCGACCCTGGGCAGCTATTGGCGTTTAATTCCAATTTGGCGATGCTATTTCCTACGGCTACCCTGACAACAAGTGGAAATACAAGTCCTATGACTTTGACCTTCTCATGGACTCCAGATGCTTCTTTTAAAGGAAAAAACACGCCTTTGATAATTGATATTTTTGATGATTTTTGTGCTTTAAATGGGCATTATTATGCGTTTAGCAATATTGAGGTAGATTCCAACTACATTGCAGCAAATATCACATCTTCGGATTGCGTTACGCCTACTGGGGCAATAGATGTGAGCGTAGGCGGAGGATTTACGCCTTATACCTATACTTGGAGCAATGGGGCTACTACGCAAGATTTGGTCAATGTATTGGGGGGAACGTATTCATTGACGGTAACAGATGCTAGCGGAACGGTTTGGGATAGTACTTTTTATGTAAACTCTTTGGGCATAAGTGCTTCAACTACCCCTTATTCTCCTGATTGCAATATGGCAAATGGCGCATTAAGTGTAGTTGCTTTGGGGGGCGTTTTGCCTTATACTTATACATGGTCAAATGGAATGACTGGCGATTCTATCAGCAATTTGCCCGTTGGCGGCTATTCGGTAGATGTGTATGATGCCACAGGTTGCGTGTTTCATACCGCTACTATGCTCAACTATGACCCTGCGGACTCTTGTTTTTCTCGCATAGAAGGTACTTTATTTTATGACTTTAATGCAAATTGTGTGCAAGACCCTTTAGAAGTAGGGCTTGCCAATATTTATATAGACATCAACCCTGGAGGAGCTGTTTTTACTGATGCAAATGGACATTATTCTTTTGTGGTAAATGATATAGGCACTTATCAAGTTTCGCCTACCTTTAGCAATAGTGCCTTGGCAAGCAATACTTGTTTATTGCCTAATCTGATGCTTACCCCTGCTATATCTACTTTGGGCATAGACTCTTTGGCAAATAATTTTCCTATGCTGTATCAACCTGACATAAAAGTATATCATATTGAAAGTGGCTATGTTTCGGGTTTTAACCATTATACTGCTATAAGCTGCCAAAACATGAGTTATTACACCGCTAATGCTACTTTGACGTACCAATATGATGCAATCATACACAATCCTATTGCTTCGATTCCCCCTACTACACTGGATACCATCAATCATATTATTACATGGAATATCTCCAATTTTACACCAAGCAGCACTGTAAGTATATGGGTAACAAGCACAACTGACGCAGGGGCTATGATAGGTGATACCGTCAAAACTTATACAAGTATTGTGCCTGTAAGCGGTGATGCCGACCCTGTTAATAATCAAGATACCTGTATAAAAACAGTAATGACATCTTATGACCCCAACATCAAAGAAGTTTCTCCTGCGGGACAAACACAATATGGTTTGATACCTGCCAATACACAGCATTTGGAATACACCATACATTTTCAGAATACAGGAAATTGGCCCGCAACCTTTGTTATTATAAAAGATACCATAGATGTAGCACATTTGGACATTACGAGTACAGAAATACAAATGACAAGTCATCATTGCGTTACTTCCGTAGAAAATGATAGCATCTTGGTATTTACTTTTAACAATATCAATCTTGCCGACTCCTTCACAAATGAACCTGCTTCGCATGGTTTTGTAAAATATGGCATCAAATTAAAACCAAATTTGCCATTATATAGTGAAATGAAAAACAAAGCAGCCATTTATTTTGACTTCAATGCGCCTGTGATAACCAATACAACTACAAACACCTTATACAATGCCATGAATTTGTCCCTCACAACCAATACAAATATCTGTCCTGGAGATTCTGTATTAGCAGTTGTAACGCAAGGTAGGTCGCCTTATCAATTTGATTGGAGCAATGGTGTACAAAGTATAGGCAATACTTCAGGCACATCTCATATTCCTGCAAATTTTACTTCAGGAAGTCAATCGGTGCAGGTTTCAGATTATTATGGAGCAGTGGTTTCTCACAATTTCTTGTTAAATGTACAACCTTTGGCAGATGCTACTTTTGCCTACAATCCTGCGGGCAGTAATTACTTCTTTACGGCAAATTCCTTTAACAATGCTACTTATTTGTGGGACTTTGGCAATGGGCAGACAAGCACAAATCCTTCTGCAACTGCTACTTATACACAAAGTGGTGCTTATACAGTTACCTTGATAGTTACGGATTTATGCGGCGGTGCAGACACAAATACACAAACCATTACGCTAAGTGTAGGCTTATCTCCTTCGCTTTTCCAACAGCAAGTAAGTATCTCACCCAATCCTACGGCAGATATTGTATTGCTTTCTTTTCAAAATGAAACAAGAGAGCCTTATACTTTGACTATTTCAGATGTAAATGGAAAAATCATCAAAAGTATTTTGAATATCAAAGAAGAAAAAATAACTATCTATACAAATGATATGGCAAGCGGGACATATTTTTGGGAGTTGAAAGGGAAGGAAGTTGCAAGGGGAGTACTACTTGTGGAGTAAGATTGAATAAACGCAGATAAATATAAGTTACCAAGTTCAACATGTCTGCCTTTTTTTTTCGGGAAGCTGTCCATGGTATAAAATATATCGTGAGGGATAATCAAAGTCTAGTTTACGCTTTTCGGTTTTGAGATAGGTCAAAATAATTTGGGATACTTCTTGATTTATATATCTAAGTAGTTGATAGTTAAAAGTGGAGAGTTGAAAGTTATACTAACTATATGATAATCATTTATTTAATGCTAAATTATTTTATTAGTTTTTTTACAACTCGTACTTACTACCAAATATCAGGTGTTTTGCTTACGCCAAGATAGCGTTTTATAAAGTTTGCAAAGTTACCGGACACAATGCCAATAAAAAAAGCGTAAATAACTGACAATCAATTATTTACGCTAAAAAAATAGTACCGAAGGTGGGACTCGAACCCACACAAGCCTTTCAGCTCACAGGATTTTAAGTCCTGCGTGTCTACCATTTCACCACTTCGGCTTATTTTGGAGTACAAAGGTAGATAGAATTTGGGGTTTTACCAAAAAAAATGCGCTTTTTTTTATAATAAAAATATAAGCCTTGATTATCAATATATTGCAAAAATGTTTTCGCTCAGAAAACACTCTTTTGCTGCCCGCAAACTTTTATATACAAAATGTGTTATATATCTTAGTACTTAATTCAATTTTGTTTAACTTAGCTTCTGTTTTTGGATAAAATAAGTAAAAAATCTTATTTTAAAAGTAAAATATCCGAAAAAAGAGTAATTTGGCGTACTTTTTTGGCTATTTATTTTAGGATAAATAGG
>JAAFHL010000440.1 GCA_013298365.1 Bacteroidota bacterium
TCAAGTGTAACCGTAAATCCTTTGCCAAGTGCTTCTATTTCAGGAAATAACAGCCCGATATGTTCAGGTGCAAATGCTACATTTACTTTGACAGGTACAGCAAATGCGGTGGTTTCCTATACCTTGAATGGTACAGCAGCTACGGCAACTTTGACAGGTGGAACAGCGACTGTTACGGCAAATGCCGCAACTGCAAATCAAACATTAAGTTTAGTATCTATTTCACTAGGAGGTACATGTAATCAAAATTTGACGGGTACTTCTGTTGTTACCGTAGGCACACTAGCCGCTCCGAGCATAATATTTAGTTCTCCTGCAACAACAAACACTACAATTACATCGTGCGTTGGAACACAAGTGAGCATGAGTTCGCCTACGGCAAATGTAGCAGAGTACTTATGGTACAGAAATGGTTCGCCGATTAATTATGTAATAGCTCCTAATAATGGTTATACTGTAAGTAGCACTGTAACAGGTACAGATGTATATACCTTGGCAGTTGTTTATAATGGGGGACAATGTATATCTCCGCAATCTTCGCCAGTAACGATTGTAAAATCTCAACCTATAGCAGCTATTACTACAACAGGTTTACTTGTTACTTGTGCAAATACTCCGCCAACACTTAATGTAAGTACAGGTGCAAATTATAGCTACGTTTGGAGAAGATGGACAACGATTGTACAAATGGGCGGAACATCATACATTCCTACTGTTTCAGGTAATCACAATGTTATTGTTACAGACGGAAATACAGGGTGTACAAGAACTTCTGCAAATGTTAATGTTACACTCAATTCTCTTCCTTCTGCGAATGCAGGAATTGACCAAAGCATTTGTGCGGGTACATCTGTTCAAATAGGTTCATTAAATGTATCGCCTAATACCTATACTTGGTCGCCAAGTGCAGGTTTATCAAATGCGAATATTTCGAACCCCATTGCATCACCATCAAGCACAACAACTTACACAGTAACTGTACAGAATCCTATAACAGGTTGTATAAGAACTGATGCAATGATACTAAGCAGAAAATCGCTTCCTATTACTCCTTCATTGACAAGCACAAGCTCTCCTGTTTGCCAAGGAAATACGGTTAGTATTACGCCCAATGCAATAGGTGTATCTACGGTTAATTGGTATAAAAATGGAGTTTTACTTTTCAATAAGCCTAATACTTTCGTATTGAATGTAGTAGCGCCATCGGCATCGCTAGATAACTATACCATAAAATCTGTAGGGACAAATGGTTGTTTATCAAACTTTTCTAACTTTAGAAATGCTTGGGTAAAAGAAGCTGCTATACCAACGATTAGTAGCACTTCTGTGGCGGTTGGCTCTGTTATTAGCTTATGTGTACCTGGTGGCACAAGTGGTAGCGTACTCTTAACTGCAAATAGTACAACACCTTCTCCTACTTATTCTTGGAGATTGGCAGGTGCGTATATTAGTGGTGCAAATAACAATACTTATACACAAACAGTTACATCGACAAGTAATAATCAAGTAGTAAGTGTTGAGGCAATATATCCTAATGGTTGCGTGCAAACTTCGGCTACAAGAACAGTAAGATTAGTAACATCAGGTTGTACGACTAAAGATGGAACGACAAAGGACAATACAAGCGACTTAACCGAAATCGTATGGGATTCAGAATTGCTCTCAGCATATCCTAACCCTACAGATGGATTGTTAAACGTAAACATTGAAAATTGTCAAGCAACAGAAGGTAAATTATTCTTATACAATGCATTAGGGCAAATAATAAGTGAGAATATCCTATTCATTGAAAATGGAAAAGCCACCCAAGTATTAGACCTACGTGAATTGGCAAAAGGCGTTTATACGCTTTCTTTCCAAACAAATGAAGGACAAAAAGTACAAAAGGTGATAAGAGAATAGTTTTGATTAGCGGATTCTCCTAAAAACGAAAGTCGCTTTATCCTTTTGGGGTAAAGCGGCTTTTTTGTTGAGGTTTTCACAGGTTCTCGCAGATAAAAAAACGCAGATTTGCGCAGATAAAAAACCTAATCTGCGAGAAAATTATATTTTTGCCAAAAAAGGATTTTTTAAATTTTTATATTCTATCAAATCTGCCTTGATTGAGCCAATGGTTAGTTCTGTTTCTATTCTTAAAGGTATCTTGTTATTGTCATCAGAAAGCCAAAAATGAATTTGAGATTTGTCGGTAACCATACCTGATTCATCTATCAATAATTTCATTTTCAAGGCTTTGTATTTAATTCCTTCCACTACAATCGTTTCTCTTTTCTGAAATTCGGCATTGAGTTTAAATACTTTTCTATCCAAAAAATTGGTTAAAGGAATCTTGTCGCCTGCTTTTAGTTTATTTTGGTCATAAATACGAGAAGCATAAAAACAAGATATAACATCTTGAATATTGGGTGGAACTTTATATGTTGTTACTTTGTGTTGTTCATCTACATAATAGGCATTGTTCAAATTTTGGTCAAATTGTGTAACAGTGTAACTCTTAAAATCCCCTTCTTGCACATCTCTCACAAATTTCCAAGGCACAAGCGTTTCCTCATCAATATACGTTTCATAGGTGTCTCGAATCTTAAAAATCCAGTCATATGTCGAGTTTGTTGTGCCTTTGCCCACGATATGATGGCACTTGTGTCCACTTACCGTTTCCGTTTCCTTTTTGACTTCTACCGTAGCATAACCTGCGGTTACAAGCCCGTAGTGCATACGATATTTGAGAAATTCGCCTTTGGCAAAAGACGTATTTTCTACCCTAGGCGGCGAAAATGCAGCCACCTGAAACAGAGCTAAAAAGCTGATAAAGAGAAAAATAGAACGATTCATAGTTGAAATAGATTAGGGTAGTATGTACGCAATTTTGTTGCCAAAGTTTTATTTTCGTAAAATTATATAAAAATCTTCTTTATCTAACAATAGACTATCGGGCATTTGTGTGTTTGCTGCAAAAGGTATTTTATATATCAACAAATGATTTTCATTGATAATTTCTGCCATAAAAGTTATGTTATAGGGAGGAAACGCATTTTTAGGTTTTTCTTGTTTGAGTAAATTTTGCAAAGCAAGGGGCCAGGCACTTTCATTGGAAAAAGCGATAATTTCCTGAATCGTAGCAGGATAAAGCGACTTTGCTTCTAACATTTTTATGTCCTCTTGTGTAAGGATATAATTTCCCCATATTTTGTTGGGGTCTTCAATGTTTTTTGGTGCAGATTTAATATCCTTAGTTGTTCCCTGTTTCTCTACTTTAGACGAGCTTGATTGTGTAGTAGATTGCGTTTTGCATCCAGTTATTGTGCTGATAATGAGTAGTAAATAAATAATTTTTTGCATAAAATGGCGATTTGAATGAAGTATAGATAATGTAAGTTTTTAATGAAACTATGTTCGTACTGCGGTTCTCCAGAATTGCAGTTACCAATAGATAAAACTTGTTTTATCCGATAAAAAAGCGAACCATTAAGCATACATGTTTTATTTGTAGCCTGCGATTCTGGAGAATCGCAATACGGTAAAAATAATACGCAACTTACATTAGGTAGTTTCGTATTAGCCTAATTTGAATATTCCAATTTCCCTGCGGGCATATCGTGAGTAAGCCAAGTTACATAAATTTCGGCAATTTTCCAATCTTGTCCTGCGTAATGTGCGGGATAGGAACGAATAAAATGTAAAAAATTGCGCATATCTTCCGCAGAAGTTCTTACCATAGCATCAAACATGTCCAAATCCTGATATTTCCCCCCTTTCAAAGGCTGTGAAGGCATTTTTCCCCGCATTTCGCCTCCATAAAAGCGCACCTCGTCTGCTAACGTTTGTATCAAAGCGATTTCTGTTTCGGCATGATACGTACTCCATTCTTCGCAATTAAACAATTTGTCGTCATAACTATTGAGAAAATTGATGCGAAAACGAAATAAATCATACGCCAAGGTATTTGCTTCGTTTGGAACAATGGTTGGCATTTGGATAAGGTCGCCAATTTGCAAGGAAATGCCTTTTTCTGTGGTAATTTTTAAGCTCAAACGATTTTCTTTTTTTCTGTGAATGGACGCAACGCCAACAAAAGTTTTACGATTATTCTGTCCATTTTCTGCTAATGCAAACACTTTTCCGCCTGCTTTTTCTTCAAATTCATAAAAGCCATTTAGCTCAATTTCAGCAATATAGATATTTTTATCACTTAAAACATGCCCAGGATTTTGTAGTTCCAAAGATGCCACAGGAAAATTTACGAAGGAAATTTTTTGGTTTTGTGCCACCAAAATATGGCAAGTAATATAGAGAAAAGACAAGATTATTTTTTTCATCGGAAAATATATTTAGGGACAAATATAGCAGAAAATTATGTAACAAACTGCGATTTCGCATATATACAAAAAAATAATCGT
>JAAFHL010000441.1 GCA_013298365.1 Bacteroidota bacterium
TGATTGTAACTCATCTCGAAAGGTTTTCAAAAACACCTCTTTTGTTTCGTCTTTATAATTTTCGCAGTTGATATGCGCTACTTCATAGCCTTGCTTATTCAATTCGGCTGCTAACAAACGAAAATATGTACTTTTGCCTGTTTGCCTTGGTGCCCAAATCGTGAAGTAACGGGCTTTTTTTACTAAATTAACCCCTTTCTCTATCAAATCTTGACGAGAAATAGTATAATGTTCTGATGGAATATTGGGACCCGATGTATTAAATGTTCTCATTATTTTGTTTTTTTTGCAAAGATAGTGAAAATTTGCTCAAAAATAGGGCTTTTTACCCTAAAAATAGGTTTAAAACTGTCGCCTAAAAAAAGTACTGAAAACAAATAATAAAACCTTGAAAATTCAATGTTTTATTTTGTATATTTGCCTTCAAATCTCCAAATATACATTCATTTTATCAACCTCATTTATCAATAATTACATTTTTTCATGAAATATCTTAGCTTTTTGATAGTAATTTTTTGTCCATTTTGGATTATAGCACAACAACAAGTGCAAATTCAGCCCGATTCGCTTAGCTTATTAGATTCGTTAATTCAGGCATTTTCTAAGGAAAAATATGCCATGGAAAAAGAAGAAGATGTAGCACAAAAGCGTCCAAGAACAGCGATTGAATGGCAGGAGACAACTTACGATTTTGGAATAGTTATTACGGGCGAAAAAATCAGTCATAAATATTATTTTGAAAATAAAGGAAATGCCGATTTTTATATTTCAAGGGTAAAAACCTCCTGCGGCTGCACTGTGCCTAAATGGTCTTCGGAGGCTGTTTTGCCTGGTGAAATGGGTTTTGTAGAAGTGCTTTTTGACAGCACAGACAGAGAAGGGGACATCAAAAAAACCGTAAATGTCTTGGGAAATTTTGAAGGAAATACTCATAAACAATTGATTTTGAAAGGAAAAGTAGTTGTAACCGAATAAAAAATCAACCATGAAATATTATATTTGCCTTTTCTTACTCATGCCTTTTGCCTTATTTTCGCAGTGGGAAAAACGCATCAAAGTGGAAGTTAATCCCAAAATTGAAGTATTATGTATTATACATCATTTGGCGGGCTATGAACAAAAAGAGAATGAATATACCCAAAAAGTAGATTCTGCTTTCAAAAAATACCGAAAACATGGAGCCGTAAAAGGTTTAATTACCTTAATGGAAAATAAAACCTATATTATGGCACCTGATTTGATACGAACGGGGGTTTATTTTTCCAATTTTCCGAGTTTTCAGTTTCAAGAAAAACACTCCGAAATTGACAGTTTTATCTTAAAAGAAAATTTTAGGGAAAAAGATTTAGAAAAATGGTTTCCATTAGTAGAACAATTTGCCAAAGAAAGTCATTTTATGGCTTTTTTTGAAAAAAATAAGCCCTATTATCAAAGCCTTGTAAATGAACAACGGAAAAAGTTGCTAAGTTATCAGCGTCAATGGACATTGTTAGAGCAGTTTTTTGGCGACAAATCGCAAAAAGAATGGAATATTTACCTTTGCCCTTTGGTCAATCGCTTTCATGCAGAGGCACTTTTTGTGAGTGAGGCGTTTAATCAAAAACATCACCCGATTTTGCTCAATACCGATTTCCTTACCTTTGAGTCAGAATATCTTCGTAACCCGCTTGTAAGCCTACTTGCACATGAAATCTCACATCTTTATACAAGCAAAGCCCTTTATACTACGTATAGAAATGATTTATTAGCGGTGGCAAAAGCAAAAAAGAATCGCCTGCCTGCCTATCTTTTTCTGTATAAAGTAGATGAAACCCTCGTTTCGGGCATTGCTACTTATTTGGACACTTATATTTTAAATAAATCTCAAACCGCATTTTATTATGAATATAAATATGCAATTTCTAATGCAGATGCCAAAGAATTATATGATATAACCTTTGTAATGAAGGCTTTACAAGAATATGATAGCAATACCAAAACCTATCCTACTTTGGCAGCATTTTATCCAACATTGATAAAAGAAGTGGAGAATTGGGAAATAGGAGAAGAAAAAGGACGATAAAATCAAGAATTATTTCTTTTTTCGTAAAAAAATGTACCTTTGTGAATCTACATATATAGTTTTCAACACATTACTTTTCTATTCCAAAATATGCCTAATAGCCCAAGTAAAATAGATGAGCTGCTCGACAAAATTGAGTTACTCTCTAAAAAGCAAGCATTATTTCAAAAGGAAATAAATGACTTACAATCAGAACTTTATACTTTAAAATATGCACGTAAACAAGATACGCCTGTCGTAGAGAAAACACCTATTTGGGAAGAATTGGTAGAAAAAGAAATCCTATCCGAAACGCCAATTAGCCCACCTACGCCCGAACCTGTACGTAGAGAAACGCCACAAAAACCCATTATTCGCCCGCTAAAACCGCAAGTAACTGTGGAGAAATCGGGCTTGGAAAAGTTTATTGGGGAAAAATTGATTAATATTATGGGTATTTTAATCTTGATAATTGGCGTTGTGATTGGCACAAAATATGCCATTGACAATGAGCTGATTAGCCCATTAACTCGTATCATTTTGGGTTATATTGTTGGCATTGGATTGATGGCTTTTGCCATTAAACTAAAAACTAACTACTTGAATTTCAGTGCTGTTTTGCTGAGTGGCGCAATGGCTATTATGTATTTTATCACTTTTGCAGCATACAGTTTTTATGCCCTTATACCCCAAAATTTTACTTTTGGCTTGATGGTTTTATTTACGATTTTTACAGTAATTGCGGCGTTAAATTACGAAAAACAGGTCATTGCACATATAGGGCTTGTGGGTGCGTATGCGATTCCTTTTTTGCTAAGTGATGGCTCAGGAAAAGTATTAATTTTGTTTAGTTATATGGCAATTATCAATGCGGGTATTTTGGCAGTTGCCGTCAAAAAATACTGGAAAGCATTGTATTATGTTGCCTTTTTGATGACCTGGCTGATTTTCGGGTTTTGGTTTTTCGATAAATATCAAATGGAAACGAATTTTAGCCTGGCTTTCAGCTTCTTAACGATTTTCTTTGCTATTTTTTATGCCGTTGTCCTTAGCTATAAACTCATTCAAAAAGAAGTTTTTGCCATAACTGATGTCATTATGTTGTTGGTAAATTCCTTTATTTTCTATGGAATTGGCTATGTTATGCTATATAAATATCCACAAGGTATCGAACTTTTGGGCTTATTTACCTTGGGAAATGCCATCATACATTTTGTCATAGGTGCCATTATTTACCAGCAAAAATTGGCAGACAGAAACCTCTTTTTTATGATAATCGGCTTGGTTTTGGCATTTATTACGATTGCCATTCCCGTACAATTAGAAGGACATTGGGTGGTGTTACTTTGGTCAGTCGAGGCGGCTTTGCTATTTTG
This sequence comes from Bacteroidota bacterium, assembly GCA_013298365.1. Taxonomy (GTDB): domain Bacteria; phylum Bacteroidota; class Bacteroidia; order J057; family J057; genus JAAFHL01. Next base: position 3,418 of record JAAFHL010000441.1, read on the forward strand.
GATTGGGCGAGAAAAAGAAGTTCCTTTTTACGAAAAACTCTCTTATATTATGATAGCATTAGCTACGTATTGCTTAGGATATGATTGGCTAAATCATTATCATTTAGAAAGTTACCAAACAATTGAGCATAAAATAAATCCTATTTTTAATCCCCAATTTTTAAGTTCTGTAGTATATATTGTGGCTTTGAGTATCATTAATTACCTCAATCACAAAAAAGAATATCTTGGAAATGAACAAAAAATAGTAACATCTATCATTACATTTATCATTCCTGCAGCTTTGCTTGGTAGCATTTATTTTGCATTTCATGTTGAGATTCTTAACTATTTCAACCAAAATTATCAAGCCTCTATGTTAGAAATAAAAGGAGCAGAAGATAGCCTTATGACCTATTGGAATGAAGATATTCGCAAATTTGGTAACATTTGGTTAATAAATTATGCTTTGTTATATGCTACCATTTTAGGATTACTCAATATTTACGTCTTCAAAAATCGTATGTTAGGTATCGCAAACTTGGCATTTGCAGGCATTTGTATTTTTCTTTTTTTGACAGATGGCTTGATGTTATTGAGCGAGCTAAGAGACAGTCATCTTCACCCAGAACGGGCTGAACATTACAAACATAGCATTTGGAATATCGGTATTAGATATATCTGTTACGGTTTTGTAGCAGCCTCAATTACAACCATTTCTATATATATAAAAACAGATTTTATGCAGGCTTTAGATACAAAAATAAAGGCGATATTTGAGCTTTTGGTGTATGCCACAATCTTGTGGATTGCAAGCACAGAGCTGATTACTTGGGTAGAAATGTCAGGTTCTGGTGATTCCTTTAAATTGGGATTGACCATTTTCTGGGGAGTGTATGCTTTGTTATTAATCATTGTAGGCTTTGCGCAAAAGAAAAAACACCTCCGTTTTGCAGCGATTTCCTTGTTTGGAGTAACCTTGTTCAA
>JAAFHL010000442.1 GCA_013298365.1 Bacteroidota bacterium
CTATATGCAAAGCCACTACTTATTGAAAAATCGGAACGACCTTTACCTAAGTGTAGGTTTGCCATGATTCTGGGTTCTAAAATATAAAACTGAAAAGGAATTGCCGACTTATCATTGCCAAAATAAGGCGTTGTTCTGCTGTTTGCAATCGCTTCTCTGAAGGTATTTATATCAGCAATAGGTGTCAAAATTCGATTCATTTTTTGATAGTAAAATGACATAGCTCCTTCTAAACCAAAGTATTGTGAAAATCGGTATTCACCTGCTATTGTGCTAAATTGCGTAGTAGGAGAGACAGTAATTTTGAGCAAAGAAGTATCACTTACTTTTTGCGCTGTTTGTGAAGCAATCGCCAGACTTTGGTCGTTATAAATTGCCAAATTACTTGTGCTGTCGCCAACGCCAATATTCACTACACCTAACGCCTCTAATTTACGGGTATTTCTGCTGCTAACTTGTCCGTTATTGCCTAAATAGGATTGGTATAAAATGTTATAATTCCCTGCCGAAATACTCCATGCCCATTTGTTTTTGGCTTTATAAACAGGTATTTCTCTGTAGATATTTGCGATATTTTTTGTTACACTTTTATTCAAACATATATTTCTAAACAATTGATTATCAATTTTTTCAATGGCAATTTTTTGCTTATTTGTAATAGAAGCATTATTTTTTTCTTGTGAACTAAGTAGATCATCATTTGAAGTAACTGATGTACTAATTCTTACATTTTCTTGGGGCTGTATTGTCTCCTTTTTGTCATTTTCTGTCAAAACAACCGCTTTTTCTTTCATTTTTGTATCATCTATTTTATTATCCATACTAAGCGCAAAAGAAGGCGTTTCTAATTCTTTTTTTATGACTACATTTTCTGCTTTTTGAACATGAGTAGGCAAAATATTTGCCTGTGTCCTAACATAATGCTGAGCAATAGGGTTTTTAATAGCAGAAATGGGCTTATTTTCTGCTACACTTTTTGTTTGTGGCAAGCTTGTTTGTTCAGTTTTAGGTGCAGGGCTTGATACCGTATTTTCTGTGTTTTGATTTGCTTTGTAGCAGTAAGTACCCACACTTAATGCAAAAATAAGGACAATAAGCCCCCATATCCACCTCTTTTTGTTATCATTATGCGGCGGCTTATCCAAATCCTGGCGAATTTTTTCCCACATATCTTCCCGAGGAGACATGCTTGCTGTCGCCAATTTACGGTTCATTCGTTCTTCAAAGCTATTATATTGCATCTTGATATGTGTTAATGACCAAACTATCTTCATGGATTCTTTTTTTGAGTAAAATCTTTGCCCGTGTGAACTGTGAACGAGAAGTACTTTCGTTGATATTGAGTTGCGTTGCAATTTCGGCATGAGAATAGCCTTCTATGGCAAACATGTTGAACACAATTCGATAGCCGTCTGGTAAATCTTGAATAATATTGAGTAAATATTCTACTTCTAACGTATCTACAATATTATCATCAACGGTACTTTCCGTAATATTATCATTTAAAGGTGAGACTAATTGTAGCGATTTATTTTTACGAATAATATCTATTGCCGTATTTACCATAATTCTGCGTATCCACCCCTCTAATGACCCTTGATTATTGTATTTCTCTATATATTGAAATACTTTTACAAATCCTTCTTGAAGCATATCTTCTGCTTCGTCTCGGTCTTTTGCGTATCTATAACATATAGCCATCATTTTTCCCGAGAATAACTCATATAAACGACGTTGCGCCAATGGCTCTTGTCGCATACAAGCTTCTACGATTTTACTATGTGTTGGCGGTATTAGCATGAAATAATGGAGGATTGATTACAATATTTGGTTGAATTTGACTCAAAACGCTTCTCTATAAGCATAATATAATATCTATAAACTACGTTTGATAAGTAAAATAACAAAGAAATATTGAATATGAAATGAAAAAAATAGATATTTGTACACAAAATTTATTTTGACCCATCTTCATATATTACTCAACAGACGTAATTCTTGCTATATTTGCTGCATTAACAGGCATATTTTTTATGAAAAAAATTATTTTTCTTTTTTTATTGATATTTATGAAATATTTTGGGCAGGCACAACCTGCATCTGAAGACAGTATAGACTATATTTATATTGGCATAGAAGAAGATTCACAAGTAAATGTGCAGGCGATTCGTCCCCCTCTTTTGCAACCCGAAAAAGTAAGTCTTCCTTTTTTAGTTGAAAATGAGAAAGGCGTTTTTCAAAAAAAAATGTATGTCTTGCGTTTGTTTTTGGACGAAAAAAATAATCTTCCCCTCAAATATGCAAGCTATTCCGATAATTTGTTTCAAGATTCTATTCCAACCACAAAAGTTCAAGGGCTAACCCATATTTTAATCGAAGGGATAAAATGTGGGAAAATTATTTCGATTTGTCCTGATAGCCTCGAATATCGCTATACATATCAAAGGCTAAAAAATGAGCTTGCACGCCTCGAAGATGAGAAAACTTTTAATACAGAGGAAAATGATTTTCCGCTTCAAGAATTTGATATACTGCCAGAAAAAAAGGATACTTTCACCCAACATCTTGCAAAAAGTGATTGGACAGCATTGAGTAATATGCTTGACATTGTTGTGGAAAAAGGTTTTATGAGTAGCGATTCTCGTCCATATTTCCGAATTTTGTATTTTCGCTTAGTTTGGGCTAATTCCATAATAAGTCCTCACTCTCGTAGCATAGCCCTCATACCTTATTCATTTGCAGCACCTTATTTGGCGCAAATCTATGTAAAACCACATCAGCAAGCAGAAACGCAAATATCTGTATTGCATTATTTTGCATCACAACTTTTTACAGGGCAGCCTATTTCTACAGAATAAAAAATTATACTGCAAATGCAGCTTTGTTCTTGTGCTGCTTCGGGACAGGAGGAGTAATTATTAGTTTGCGATATACTTGGCGTTTCTGAATAATAAAAACTATTATAGCCTAAAAAAATGCCCTTAAACCGTTTTTTTCTTCACTTTTACTGCCAAAATTTTCGTAGGTGTTGCTTTGAGTATCGTAAAAGTATAATGTGCTTCTATATTAGAAAAAACAGTGCCTTCTATAGGAATCTCACCTGCTTGGTGCATAATCAAACCGCCGAGTGTCGTATAGTGTTCAGATTCGGGTAATTGCAAATCGTAATTTTCATTCAAATCGAAAATATTTTGACGCGCACCGATGGTAATTGAGCCATCTTCATGCTTTTCAAAAACCATATCTTCCTCTGCCACTTTTAGGCTATCTTCGTCATACTCATCTTCGATGTCACCAAAAATTTCCTCTACCAAATCCTCTACCGTAATCATACCTGCTGTTCCACCAAACTCATCTACAACTACGGCTACGCTACGTTTTTTCTCTGCAAACTCCTTGATGAGTACATTTGCTGACATGATTTCTGGTACAATCAAAACAGGCTGCATAAAATCGCTGATATTTTCGGGCTTTCTAAACATGGAGGTAGAATGAAAAAAACCTTTGATATTATCCAAATTTCCTTCATATACCACGATGCGAGAATGTTTGGTTTCTACAAACAAATCCATCAAGTCCGAAACATTGTCTTCAATGGCAATTGCTACCATTTCGGTACGAGGAATCATAAACTCCCGTACACGTGTTTCGGTAAAAGTCATGGCATTTGAAAGAATCTCTGTATCAACTTCTTGCATATCATTGCCTTCACTCGAATCTATCACCTCTTGAATGTAATTGTCCAAGTCTTTTTTGTCAATACCCACAACTTCCGCTTCCACAGAAACGCCCATTAATCGGAGCATACCTTTAGAAAGATAATTGGCAATTTGAATGGGAATCCAAAGCAAATAATAGAAAAATTTGAGAATATAAGCAGAAGGATAAATAACAGTATCTGCTGTGCGGCGAAAAATCGCTTTTGGAATATACTCTGCTAAAACCAACAAAATTAAGGTATCTATGACTGATTTTAGCAACATCAGGAACAAATCATGTTCGGGCATTTTATAGCCCATAATCATTTGAAACAACTGCGCAAAAATCTCATCTATTTCTTGTGCATACAAAATCAAGGCAATATTGTTGCCTATCAAAATGGTGATAAGAACAAGATGTGTATTTTTTTTGAAATGGGATAGAATCTTCGCTGCGCTATCTCCTTGACGTTGTTTAAGTTCAATTTTGACAATGCTTGCCGCCAAAAATGCAATCTCAGCCCCCGCAAAAAATGCCACCAAAAGCATCATACCAAGCGTGGTGAGTATCGGCGCAATTAATGAATCCATGATTATGCTAATTTTTTATCTTTTACTCCACAAAGGTAGTAGATTTTTGGCGAATCATCTTATATTTTGTGTTGATGCAGTAAAAAAAG
>JAAFHL010000443.1 GCA_013298365.1 Bacteroidota bacterium
AAGGACGATAATTATACTCTGGCGAGCGCAAAAAACCATATCCTTCGGTTATGTCTATTACCCCTTGACTATATATAACGCCTTCTAAATCAGGCATAATATTGTCTTCGAGTCTCATGCGATTGTTAGGCGGAGGCGTATTGTTTTTTTGAATAGGTTCACGCTCAAAACGCTCTTCCCGTTTAGGTTCAGGTTTTTTTTCAACAACGATAGGTTGTTTTACGGGTGGTGGCGGAAGTTGTTGAGGCTTAGGCGTTTCTATGATAATTGGACGGACTTTTTCCTCATCAATTACTTTTACAACTTTGCGACGTATGCGCATACGTTTATCTTTGTCCTCTACCGTTTGCGGTATTTCTTCGGGTTTAGGCTCAACAACGGGAGGAGCTATAGGTGCTTGTACCTCAATTTCTACGGGTTTTTCAGCAACTTCCTGTTCTGTAACTTCTTCTTCGTCATCTTCGTTTTCCGCATCGTCTTCGTCATCATCGTCTTCGTCATCATCGTCTTCGTCGTCATCTTCTTCATCGTCCTCATCTTCGTCTTCCTCATCTTCGTCTTCATCATCTTCCTCCTCATTTTCATCGGGTGAGCCTATATTTTCATCAGCAATCGGCTCGTCTTCTTCCAACAATTCATTGTTGATGAGGTCTTCTTCTACAGATAAACGGCGACGATTTTTAGGACGAGTTTTTTCAACGTCTTCCTCTTTCATCAAAGCCTGTTTATCCAAAATGCTAAAAATGTTTTCTTGCTTAGTAAGTCCTTGAACATTAAGAACGCCTAATTTTTTAGCAATTGCACGCAGTTCGGTTATTTCAAAACTGTTTAATTCGATAATATCGTACATGTTATAGTATAAAAGAATCGGTATCCATGCAAAAATGGAACTTTTTCATTAAATGTATCTTATTTTTAAAATAGTGGTAATGTATATGGATATACAATCTTGTGAAAATTATATAACTTAACACAGTAGATAAATAGGCTGAAAGTCTATTTAATACGCAAAAAATAAACGCATGGATAATTTTGTGAAGCCTCGCAATAAGTTTACAAGTAATGAAATATTGTATAGACGAGAATAAAGTTGTAAATCTTATTATAGCCGTTTAACCTAACTTGACAAGAAAGATTAAGAAATACCTGGGAATAGTGGTTGTGAGGCTTATCACAGGGGCAAAGTAAAGGTTTTTTTTTCATACAAACAAATAAAATGTATAGATTTATAATAAATGTTTTTTTTATGATGATTTCTAAAATGAAATAAGATATAAAGTAAAGAAAATCAATATTTTATATCTTATTTGGTTTTGCCAGTTGAAAATTAACGCCCCATCCAAATATCAAAATATTTTTGCTGTGAGGCATTTTTTTTTGTCATTTCTTGCAGGTATGGAGTCCAAACATGTTCTACATAACTTACTTTTATGGGCAGATTTACGTCTTTTCCATTTCTTTTTACTACATAATCAACGGTTTCGCCTTCTTTTACCCACGTTCCATCTGCATTTTTGAAGGCTTTTGTGTATGAACTGCTCATGATTTTGTCCCCTACCTGAATCCCTGCCCATTCATTCTTACCTACTTTTAGCACTTTTTGTCCACCAACTATAATCATTGCCGCGCCAAATCCTACATCATTGTCTTTTTTGCTACCAGGGTCTTTCGGTTCAATCGCTTTATGAGTTGCTTGATAGGCTATTCCAATTGTTTTCAAACCATTTGTTAAATCCCAGTTATTTTTACCTTCTATATATGTCGTGAAAAACTGCTGCAAATCGGGGTGAACTTCTGCCACCATTTCTGTAATAAACGTAGCCTCGTCAAAAGATTTGTCTGCGCCATAGCGATTTCTTAGCGTTAAAACTACGTCTTTTAAGGTTTTTTTGCCATCTGTGAGGCGAATAATCTCAATATCTAAGAGTAAACCCAAAACTGCGCCTCTATCATAGACATGATTGTAGTATTTATGGTACTTTTTTTCCAAAACATTTTCACTCATTTCGGTCATCGCCATTTTTTGTGCAGGAAATTTTTCACCTGCTGCAATTTTATCTTTTAGTACCTTATTTATATACTTATCCATATTGATTTGATTCGCTTGCAACTGAATAAGCCCAGCAAAATACTCGGTTATGCCTTCATACAACCACAAATGTTTGCTCATCACAGGTTTGATATAGTTGAAATTGCCGATATGTTGTGAGTGCAAGCCCAAGGGCGTAATAATGTGCATAAATTCGTGGATTGCCACATCTTTCATTTGATTTTTGATTTCGCCCCCTTCTATCCCAAAATCAGGCATATAATACAAAGAAGAATTACCATGTTCTAATGCACCAAAACCTTTTCCGATAAATTTACGCATCAATTTGAATATATCGCCTATTCGCAAATTTCCTTCTAATAATTTTCCTTCTTCTTGATAATCAGCCGCATAAATCAAAAAAGCATAATTTTTTACAGGTAATTCAGGCAAAAAACGAGCAATCGCTTCCATAGAGGCTTTCATTTCGCTATAAATATCATTTGCCATTTTTTTGCCCGATTGTGCATGTACAGCAAGTAGAACTCTTGTGTTATTCACATTAAAACCAATCGTATCAGGCTCTGAAAAAAGAATCGGGCAATCTACTAATTGATGATAGTCTTTTGCCTGCATTTTTTGCAAGGTAGCCGTAGAAGCTAACTGCGGCATAGCGGTTGCCCCATAAAAATTAGCAGGTTTTTGGAAAGAAAGTTCAAAAGGCATTTTTTCCATTCCCTCAAAAAATCCAAAAAAGCCCGCATTATTGAAAATATAATTTTTGCCTGTTTCGATATTTGTTCCCGCAGGTTCAAAAATTTTGTCTTTTTTGAGTTCTGCATCAAAAGAATCATCTACTTTATAGGAAATACTTGCCAGATTTTTGGCATTTGAAATGAAAAAAGTGTTATTTCCTACTTTTGTAACAGGTAAAATTGCGCCTTTTGCATCTTTTGCCACAAACTCCGAAATCAAACGACCATAATCTTCCGTTGCATACGTGCCAGGAATCGTAGCAGGAAAGTTGAAAGCTATTTTTTCTTGCGAAATAGAAGGCGTTGAAAGAGAGACATTTATCTTGTCGTCTTTCACTTCATTTAGATTGATATGGTAGCGATATATGTTTTCTCCAAAGAGATTGGCAGAAATAATGGAAAACGATAGTACAAAAATAAACTTGTTGAACATATTGAATGATGAAAAATGATGAATGTGTGCGAAAAATTAGCTGCAATATTTCAAAGTCTTTCTTATAAAAAAATAGTTTTGTAAAAATGGCTAATTTTACCACAAAGGATTCACAAAGAACACAAAAATGGATAGAAAAATAGGCTACTTTGTGTTCTTTGTGTTAGCTTTTCTTTGTGAACTTTGTGGTTAAAAAAGCCATGACAATATTTCAGACAATTAGTAGTAACAAAGAAAAATGTATTACAAATTTCTTTTTTTAGCTACTTCTCTCAAAAAGACATATATTTTATCGTTTTATATTTTGCAAAAAATGCTACCTTTGTAACCTAATATTTAACATTTATTTCAATGAAAAAATACAGTTTTTTGTTAATGGCATCTATTCTATTAGCAGCTTGTGGCGATAAAACAAATACACAAGATGCTAATAATGAGGGTGCTACAAATCAAGAGCCTACTACAACTCCTGCCACAGTAGATTCTGCGGCTATGATGAAACCGCAAATTGAACAGGTTCTCAATCGTTATTATGCCGATTTGTGTGCGGAAAATATTGACGAAAATAAGTATTTTACGCCTGTGGTAAATACTTTTTTTACTTCGCAAAATATTCCTGCAAGCAAAATTGGGGAAAGTTTGCGTCAAGGTTTCAAAACCATGGATAATCGCAAATTAGCTATCAGACCAGAAAATACGATTGTCGTAAAAACGGCAACAGGTTATGATGTTGAAATTATGGGAACGTCTGAACACACAGATGTGAAAAGCAAAAAGCAAATAAAAGGCGATTTTCATAACAAAATTGTATTTGATAATCAACTAAAAATTACTGCTTATAGTAAGGCAGAAAGTGGTGAAAGAGGCTTAAATATCGAAGAAGAAACCGAAGTTGCTTTTGCTGAAAAGATAATGGCAAGCCTTAATTCACCGAATGCGATTGAACAGTTTATAGATAGTGAAAAAGGCGTATTATATATGTACCGCACAGGCGTTTTTGACAATATAGTTGATGTTAAAAATTATGCAGCGTTGAAAAATGCAAATCAAGGCATTGCTGCCGAACTCAAAAACCTGGATTGCAAAACGATTGAAATGAAAGAAGTTCGTTTTGATTGCGACAAGGAATTTTCGGCAAAAGGCTGTTTCCTGTTTCCTGT
>JAAFHL010000448.1 GCA_013298365.1 Bacteroidota bacterium
TCCTTTGTGGGGTCTGTATAGATAAGTACAGGTCTTTGAAGATTATGTGCGGTAACAGAGAAACGCATGGGCATATACTTCAATTTGTAAGAAACACCTGCTTGCATTTGAAAGGGAAAAGGCTCTTTTACGCTTGTTTCTGTGTATTGTGTGAGCTGTGTGCCTATACTTTTGAATACAAAACCTGCACAAAAAAGATTGTCTTTGCTATAATAGCTACCGCCAATGTCTGTGCTAAGCCCAATAGATGTATAACCGCCGTAATTAGAGGATATAAGTTTTAGGTTTGCGCCATAACCAAAGCGATTCCATTGACGACTCAAACCTGTAACAAATGCAATATCACCAGACGAAAAATTGCCCGATGTGTTGCCATACTCATCTGCCATGATTTGTTTGCCATAATTTATATAATGAATCCCGCCATGAAGTGTCCCTATTTTTCCCAAAGAATGTCCGTAGCCCGCATAGCCATAACTAATATCTGCGAGATAATTGACCACAGAAACCGATAACTGCTTGTGCATAGAGTCGCTTAACAAACCCGGATTTTGATAGGCAAAATTCACATCTTCATCTCTTGTCGAAACATTAACGCCTCCCAAAGCAGCGATTCTTGCATTTGGGGCAAGGTTTAAAAAGTCATATAATGTTCTGCCACCGATTTGCGCCATCGCAAAGGAAGGCAAGCACAGCGAGATGAAAAAAAGATATTTCATAAAATATGGTGAATAATAAATAAATAAAAAATTGTTTACAAAGTACGTGTTTTTTCTTGAAAGCAAGAAGGGAAAAATATTTGCCCCACAAATACAAATGCTATAACGCTTGCAGCCGTTGCTACGTTGCTTTTTTAGAAACCCATGCTAATGCCAATTTCGGCTGCTGCCCCTTTTCCGCCCAACAATCCCAATACATTGTCCATGCTATATACGATAGAAACGGGATTTTTTTGTTTGATGCGAAAATAAGACATACCCATTACGCCTACACCGTACATGTCTAAGCCGCCCACATATCCATTTACGCCCAAAGAAAATCCTGAACAAATGCGTCTTTGATAACCTAATGCAAACAAAGGCATCGTAGTCATGGGCGCATATTGTGTAAAGCTATAATGAAGGCTGGCAAAAGCTCTATTATAAGTATTAAAATCATATACTGCGTTGATATGCAAGGTAGTAGGCAATAGACTTGTCATTTTTGCAGCGACTGTGTCAGGAAAAACAAGCCCTTTTAAGCTGTCTATCAAGACATCTTGACCTGCGGCATTTCCTTCTAAATTTAGCAAATCTTTGAGGGCAAATCCCGCATAACTTTGCGACACATTTCTTGCCATTTTTTCGCCCGTCCAAGCAATAAAACCCAAATCTGTTACACTTGCGCCAATGCTTAGGGCATTATTTACTTGATAGATTGCACCCAAATCAACGCCTGCACCAAAGCCGTCAAGCGGCGCATTTCTATCAGATACAAAATATTGATAGTCAGCCGTTGCATGAATAGAATCACCAACTTCTGAGGTAAATAAAGAAAAATTATTAACCAATATATCACTGCTTTTTACCCCTGCAATAAATTTCGTTTTCACGCCAAAAGTCCATTTTTTCTGCTGTCTTGCCCAAGCTACGCCCAAAGAAGTGCGGGTTTGCGATTTGAGAAAAATATTATCATCAGTCACGCTTGTGCCTGCGTAGGGCGCATTTCCTCGAAAAATCAAACCTGCTGTGCCTGCATTATTTGTGCCTACGGAAAATGCGCTGTTGTAATCAAGGTAAAGCCCCCAAGCAGATTTACCTTTGATAGGCAGATTGACCGCAAAACCGCCATTATAGCCCATTTGAAAACGATTTTTATCGTCCATTTTGGCAACGGCTGCATCAACTGTTTCAGTCGAAAGATAATTTCCATCTTTTAGCAGCCCACCAAATCCAAAACGATTGTTTGCAATAAACGCATTTCCGGTAAATCCTACCAAAGTGAGCGACTTGTCATATTTTTCTTTTCCTATATAATAATAACTTCTTGCTTGTTTGATAGAATCGCCCAATATCTGCTTCAAAGAATCGGGTTGCGCTTTTAACCATTTATCATTAAAGCGATTGGTAAGGGGATAAGGTGCAGCCCTTAATGCCAAATTTGCAGGTTGATATTGTTGTGATGCTATGCTATTGTATAAATTCTGTGTATGCAAGCCGTTTTGAGCAAAAGATGCAATAATTGAAAATAGGAAAAAAATGACAAAATATGTATGTTTAAATCTCATTTGTTTGATTGTAAAAATAAAAGAATCGAAAATCGCTTGTAAAACTGCAAAATTCTGTTGTAACTGCAAAAAATAAATCTTGTTTATAGGGTGAAAGGCTTGTTTATCTAAAATATATTTAAAACAGAATAGATTTAGCTATTTGTTTATCAGTGATTTGAATGATGCGACTAAAATAAAACATGCCTATCAAATTATTGGCTTATTGCGGCTTTATCCCGTTCTTTTATTTCTAATAGGTTGTATGAACCATTTATTTTAAAACATTTGCTTTATTCTTGGGTTTTGTTTGCGAAAAATAATTGTATCTTTGTCCATTAAAATGTGAAAAATGAACGCAATAGAAATATCTAAACGTTATATACAAGCACCTGAAATTCAAGATTTTGCTAAGGCTATTTTGGAAAATAAATACCAAAAATTTCATCTAAAAGGAATGGCAGGCAGCCTTTCTGCCTTCTTGTTTGCCGCATTGCATACACGTACTAAGTTACCTATGATGCTGATAATGAATGACAAAGAGGAGGCAATGTATGCGCATGACGACCTGCGTATTTTGTTGCCTAATCAAGAAGTTCATTATTATCCTGCGTCCTATAAGCGTCCTTACCATGTAGAAGAAATAGATAATGCCAATGTTTTGCAGCGTGGTGAAGTGTTAAATGAGTTAAATCATAGCCTTACGAAGCGTCCAATTATTGTAACATTTGCGGAGGCTTTGTATGAAAAAGTCATCAATCGCCGTTCTTTGGTAAAGCACACTTTTGAAATCAATAAAGGAGATACGATAGGCATGGATTTTTTGATAGATTTGTTAGATGAATATGGTTTTGAAAGAGAAGAGTTTGTGTATGAAGCAGGGCAGTTTTCGGTTAGGGGTGGAATTTTAGATGTTTTTTCCTTTGCGGCAGATGCTGCTTATCGTATTGAGTTTTTTGGCGATGAGATTGACTCGATTCGGAGTTTTGATATTTCCTCACAAATGACAGAAAAAGAGGTGCAAAAAATCTTTCTTTTGCCCAATATTCAGACCAATTTACTCACAGAAAAGAAGGTTTCTTTGTTAGAATATGTTGCAGGTGATACGCTTGTTTGTACCTTAAATATAGAATTCGTCAAAACGGATTTGAATCGAATTTTTGAAAAAGCAAAAGATTATTATCAAAAGATTCAGAAAAACTCAGGTGGCGCAGCCGTTAGTAAAACGCCAGAAACCATGTACCTTGATGGCGATACTTTTGTGAAGGAATTAGGGGCTTTTTCGATAGTAGAATTTGGCAATCAGGCATTTTATCTTGCACACAAAGCACAATTAACATGGCAAAGTTCTCCACAGCACAAGTTTCATAAAGCATTTGAATTGTTGTCAGAACACCTTAAAAAGCAAAAAGAAAATGATATAAATACCTTTATTCTTTCAGATAATCCTTTGCAAATTAAACGTTTACAGGAAATATTTGAAGCATTTGGGCATAAAGATGCGTTTATTCCCTCCGAAGGGGAAATTCATGAAGGTTTTGTGGATACAAAATTGAACCTTGCTTGTTATACAGACCATCAAATATTTGACCGTTATCATAAATATAAGGCAAAATCGGATACTCAAAAATCGCAACTGATTACCCTCAAAGAGTTAAGAGAATTAAAATCTGGTGATTATGTAACGCATATCAATCATGGAATTGGACGTTTTGCGGGGTTGCACAAGGTACAGATGGGCGATATTGTGCAAGAGGCAATGAAGATTATTTTTGCGGATAGTGATGAGATTTTGGTCAATGTAAATGCCTTACACAAGGTTTCTAAGTTTATTGGTAAAGACAGTGAAGCCCCAAAACTTTCCAAATTAGGCTCTGCAACTTGGGAAAAAGCCAAAGCAAAAACCAAAAATCGGGTTAAAATGATGGCTTTTGACTTGGTACAACTCTATGCCATGCGAAAAGCACAACCTCGTCAGCCGTATTCGCCCGATAACTACATGCAGCAAGAATTAGAGGCTTCTTTTATGTACGAGGATACGCCCGACCAAACAAA
>JAAFHL010000444.1 GCA_013298365.1 Bacteroidota bacterium
AACCACTGCATTTGTAGTTACAGGGGTAGTTGTCGGAATTACTTGAAAATTATGTGTTAAATGATTGTTTTCGGGACGGTCATCTGTTGTGCCATTTACGCTAAGAATGTCTATGTCCAAACTGAAATTTCCAATGCCTAAGTTTTGTGAAGGAATCACGATGATACCTGTTGAGGTGCTATTAGGTAATAAATTGCCTGTCCATTGCAAAGTATCTATAAAGCCATTGCTGTATTCGTAGCGCACACTTGCGGAGGTGATGGCATTGTCGCCATGATTAGAAATTTTGAGCAAAACGGTTGGACTTTGATTGCAAGTAATATTGTCCAAATTGATGGAAAAAATGTTTGCATTATTATTATTTTGCGGCAGAACAGGCACATTTCCTGCGGCTACCAAATAATCATAAGCTGCTTTTAGGTGAATGATTCCCATGCCATAATCATTGTCTTCCCCTGGCGCACCTAAATCTACTGCGGTATAATACAAAGCCAATTTGATTTCTGTACCTGTCAAATAAGGAAAAGCCTCTCTTAACAAAACAATTCCACCTGCTGCATGAGGTGCCGCCATAGAAGTTCCTGTATAGAAAGCATACGTTCCACCTGGGATACAAGAACGCACATCTGAACCTGGTGCGCTCACTTCGGGTTTGATAAATAATGAACCTGTATCTTGGCAAATAGAAGGTCCTCGGCTCGAAGAAGATGCGATAGGATAAGTACTTACATTTCCATTCACATTTCCTACGGCAAAAACATTCACCAAATTAGTGCTGATATTTTTTGGGTTTGTGATAGTAGAAACGCCAGGTCCTTCATTTCCTGCGGAGAAAACAACGGCTATACCTACCGCTTCACAAGCATTAAACAGATTTTTATAATAATTGCTTGTACATTCATTTGCTGCGCCTGGGTCATACCAAGAGTTATTGATAGCATCGGGCATATCTGCGGTAGTATTTGCATCGCCGTCAGGGTTCAATGCCCATTGAAAGGCTTGATATTTATTGCTATTGCACAAACCTGGTGAGCCTATCCATGTTGCACCAAATGCCACACCAATTGTGTCATTTGTGTTTTCGTCTAAACCTACCATTGTGCCTACGGTATGTGTGCCATGCGCATCACAGTCATACGGGATTTTGTTATTGCTATTGCTTTCATACCACGCCTGACTTGCGGGTACATAATTGCCTTTAAATTGCTCATCTATTGCAGGGTGAGTAGGGTCCACGCCTGTATCTATGCTCATGGCGGTGTGTCCATAGCCTGAGTAGCCCAACGCCCACAATTCGGGGGCATGAATTGCTGTTAATCCTTTTTCTTTTCCGCCTACAGAACGTGTATCATTTGGACGGTTTTCCCCTTTTGTATAAGGGTCAAGTGCGATAGAAGCATCTAAGTCTATCCAAGCAATATCATCTCTCAAAGAAAGTTGATAAAGGGCTTCAGGGCTTGCTTCTGCCAATATCATATTCACAATCCAAAGGGGCGTAATAGATTTGTGATGAACATATTGACTATTTCTCAATACAGTCAAAACAGGCAATTGTGTTGCTGCTGCCTTTGCCTGTAACGCATTTATGGTGGTAAAAGTGCGCTCTTGTAGGCTTGCTTTTTTTGCATAAAAAGTGGCATCTAAGGCTTCAACATCTACTTGTTCTTTCAAAAAAATACAAACATGTTGATACGCATGAGGATACGAATTTACCCTTTGAAAAAGTCTTTCGGAAAGGGTAGCCGTATTGTAGGTAAGCTGGGAAAAAAGTGGATTCCCTACCATAAGTCCTAACAACAACCAAGAAATGGAACGTAAATAATTCATCATGAAGAATATTGGTGAACGTGTGAATTGTGATTAACGAATAAGTGCCTTTAAAGGCTGCTAAGATAAAGAGAGAATTTGGATTCTTGCCTTTTTATGTGGGACAAACAAAAAAAATAGGGTTTTGTTGTAGGGTGCAAACTAAGGGTTTCCGTATATTTACCATTATAAAATTGCCCTTATTAGTAATATACTAACAAGGGCAAAATATTTCACTATAAAACCGCTATGCGATAATTTATTTAGAATTAGCTTCCAAATAGCTTATGGCATCACCTACGGTTACTATTTTCTCAGCAGCTTCATCAGGAATGGAGATATTAAAAGCTTTCTCAAACTCCATAATCAATTCCACGGTGTCTAATGAATCTGCACCTAGGTCATTGGCAAAACTTGCGTTATTAACAACGTCTTTTGGTTCAACACCTAATTTGTCCACAATAATGCCTTTTACTTTTTCAGCAATCTCACTCATAAAAATCAAAGTTATATGTTATTTGAATGTAAGCCATAATTATGGCTACGAAATGCGGTGCAAATTTAGGTTTTTTTGTTTACAAAAAAACAACTATTTTCTTTATTATGCTGAAATGTACGTTTATCTAATAAAATTATGCGTTTTTATGAGTATTTTGTTAGATTAGGCTGCATTTCATTTGTAGAATAAAAGCAAAAATTATCAGATAAATTGCTTAATTTTTCGTAATTTTGCCCAAAATTATTTATGGAAATAAAAACAGCCATCTTTCATAGCAGTAGCGGTAGGTTAAATCAGCTTCCGCAAGAATTTACGCCAGAATTTGCCTTTGTTGGGCGTTCAAATGTCGGTAAATCCTCGCTTATCAATATGCTTTGCAACCGCAAAGCACTTGCGCATACAAGTTCTACACCTGGCAAAACGCAATCTATCAATCTATATCTCATCAATGAAACTTGGTATTTGTGCGATTTACCTGGATTTGGCTATGCAAAAGTTGCCAAAACACAACGCTCTACTTTCCAAAAAATGATTTTGGACTATGTAACAGCACGCCCACAACTAGATCATATTTTTGTGTTGATAGATGGCAGAATCCCTGCACAAAAAATTGATTTAGAGTTTATTGAGTTTTTGATTACGGAAAAGAAAAGTTACTCTTTGATTGTTACAAAGACCGATAAAGGCAAGCAAAAAGAAATGGCTTTAATGTTAAATGAGTTCACAAAACTGGCTACTTCACTCGAAGCACCTAAGCCTGAACACATTATGACATCTTCTATTTCCAAAAAAGGACAGGTAGATTTGTTAGCCAAAATAGCAACTTTGATTGCTGATAAAAATAAAAAAGTTCCAAAGGATAAGTAAAACATATAATCTAAAATTGGCAACTATCAACGAGCAAAAAATAAGATAGCCATTCTGCAAGAATCCCAAAAAGCTAAGTAATTTAGTATCAGTTTTCTGGATTCTTGCAGAATGGACAACCTTAACAAGTTATTTTTCACTCATTCCTTATCAACAAATATCATTCATCACACAATATCTTATGAAAATACTACAAGCTATCGCAGATTTTTTTAGGAACTTGTTTGGCGGCAAAGCTGCTAACGACCCCCCCATTATTGACAAACCACAAATTCCTAAACAGGATATACCGCCAAGTGTGGTGCCTGTCAAAGACCCTTCAAACGTTCAGCCACAAGTGCAACCGCAGACAGAAGTGCCTGTGGTAAAGCCAGATATTAATACATCTCCTACTACTAATGATGCTGGTAATCAATTTGTTATCAAATTGGTAAGATATAGTGTAGGTGCAGAAGATACTTTGGGGAGATTGTATATCAATAATAAATTGTATTGCTATACTTTGGAAGACCAATATAGGGAAAGGAAAGTTGCTGGCGATACTTGTATTCCCACAGGTGAATATGAGATTGTTTTTCGTAATGTAGGGGGAATGAATGATACTTATTGCATCAAATATCCTGACATTCATAAAGGTATGTTGTGGCTGCAAAATGTACCTGGTTTTGAGTATATTTTGATACATATCGGTAATTCAGAGGCAGATACAAAAGGCTGCATTTTAGTAGGTAGTCATGTAGTGGGCGAAAATAATACGCAAAAAGCTCGTCAAATAACGGGCAGCAAAGATGCGTATTATAAAGTATATCCTATCGTAGCAGATTATTTGGAAAAAGGAGGCAAGGTTATGATGAAAATAGTGGAAAGTTGATGGTGAAGAGAGGGCTTGCCGAAACACTAATTTTTTTATTACTTAGGGACAGGGATAGAATAAGTTCCTAATGATTTTTTGTTTGTAGGGGTTTACTGCGTAGCCGATAGTTTTAGAAATGAATTATTTATTTCAAAAATAAAATTATCCGCTATGGGGGGTTACGCAATAAAGCCTTACGGAAGGTAGGACATTATTTCATACATATTCCTTATTAAATATATCGCCAAAATATTTGTATGGCTATTTGGCATCGCTTTTTCTTTGGTGCTAATCGTCTTTTTACTGGTGGCAAGTATTACTTTGCCT
>JAAFHL010000445.1 GCA_013298365.1 Bacteroidota bacterium
GTCGGTTTGTGCATCATCGCCCACTACAAAAATATGCGTATCAAAAGCCTCGAATCCATTTTTGTGATAAAAGGCAAGGGCTTTTTCATTTTTTTCCCAAACGCCGAGCCAGATGTATGTTTTTCCTTTTTCTTTGGCAACTTGCTGGGCTTTTTCCATCAAAGTTTGTCCCACTTTTTTGCCCTGAAAAGCCTGTAAAACATAAATTCTTTCTATTTCCAACGCCTCTACTGCTTGAAATTCGGTTTGTGCCTGTCCAATATTGAGTTTTAAATAGCCCACAGGCTGTCCTTCTGCGGTTTGCGCAAAATAAAAAAGAGAATCTTTTTCTTGGAGTTCGGATAGGAGCTTATTTGTTTCAAAATGTTTTGCCAAAAAAAGTTCCATATCTTCGGGCGTATTTGTATCACTAAATGCCTCGCTAAATGTCTGTTTACTAATGTTTTGTAATCCTAAAACATCGGAACTTGTTATGGGAATGATTGAGATTGTATTCATTTGTTTTGTAAGTGTTTAGCTGTTTTTCTCGTATATAATGTGTACCATTCTGTAAGAATCTAGAAAACTGTGCTATTAAATCATTGTCTGCGGATTCTTACAGAATGGAAAATTAGTTATCTGCGAGAAATATCATAATTTCACTTTTGAGCCTTTTTCTGTTCCCAAATAAGAACCTTCTAATTGCTTAAACCTCGCATCAGACGAAACGGTCATTTTTCCGCCTTTTTTGACTAAAATACGTGTGCCTGGATTCATCACAAGTTCTGCATTATCCGCTACTTGCAATTCGCCACCGCTTTCTACCACAATAAAAGCATTGCCATTTAATTCTAAACGGGAAAACTTTGACAAAACCAATTTTGCGCCTTTTTCTACTCGAATCGTATTTTGCGCATCAACTTTCAAATTTGTAGGATTTGACAAAGTATTTGTAAGTGCGTGTGGCGTAATTCTGTCCACCGTTCCGCTTAAATCAAGGCTAAGTGTCGCATTTTTTTTCAAAACCAAGACACGAGGCGCACTCAATTCTGCGGCAGGTAACCATAAATTTCCGCACCATCTTTGGCTTTTTCGTATTTCATAATCGTCAAAACGAATGTCTAAGGTATAAGTTCCATCATTGTCTATGGAAAGAATTTTTATCGTTATTCCATTGATAATAAAAGGATTAAGTTTTTGCTCTTTAATAATATACGTAGGGTAATTGACTACAGGTACAATGCCTGACAAGCCAATTTCGTCGCCTATATCAAAAGCATCTAACTCATCTCCCAAACTATTCATGCCATAAGTCGCTTTTCCCTCATATTCTAAGGCATTGACCAAATATTGCTGCCCCGCCTTGCCGTCAGTATTGCCATGAATTTCTCGATACGCAATGTTTTGATTATTGAGCAAATCGTATCTAACTCCTTGTAAATCATTTTGTCCCGCAAAAGGATTGTTTGCTTCTTTTCGCCAAACAGGACAATCGAAATAATCGCCACGAATGGTGTCGCCCGTAAAAACATAATCTTTGCTGCCTTCGCCATTATAGAGTTTGAATAAATTGACATGTTTGGCATTGAAAGGACTCAAATTGGGCTTGTTCCTGTCTGAACCAGGCTCGGCAGAAACATAAAAATACAAACCTTTGGCAACTTCGGGATATTCGACTTGCACAGGTGCGTGTGTACTTTTTCCTTTAAAAAACAATTTATCATCCCAATGATTGACTTTTTGATGGTTTTCTATCCATAAATAATCTTGTGTGCCTGGCAAATGAATGCGAATCGCATCATTGCCTTGTGTCAAATCTTTGAGTTTATAGATGCCATTTATTTTGGGTTCTTGCGCTTCTGCCCAACCGAGCCACCATTTTTCCCAAGCATTTGAAGTCATAAAAGGGGCGCAAGTATTAGACATAATACCCCAACCTTGATTGAGGTAAAACTTATCGCCTGCTGCGCCATTTGCGCCCATATAATGCGGACAACTAAACAAATTGTGCGAAAATTCGTGCTTAAAATATTCCCAATTATGCCCTGCGTCCCAATAACATTTGATGCCTGTATGTCCCGAAGTCAGGGTGTAAGGCGTGCCAGGTACTTTGAAATTACCACTGCTGCCCATGCCCGTTCCGCCGCCATCTCTGTACAAAAAAACCACATAATCCAACACACTATCAGGTTTTGAAGTGCTGTTGTCATAGCCATAACGAGGATAATTTTTGCGATTGTCGTATTTAGCCCAATCAAAATGCGGATAATTTGCCGCAATCCACTTAATAGCAGCCTCATTCATTTGACTTTGACGGGAGAAAAAATTGCCGCTACTTTCGGGAATGTATTTCACAGGCACCTGACAAGGGAAAATATCGCCTGTAATCATGAATTTCCCATTTGAATTTTGATAAAAATAATCGCTAATATTCTGAATATGATTAGGTTGTACAAGTGTTTCGGGGGTAGCATCAAGCAAAGGATTTACAGCCCCGCCTATTGCCATTTGTGGCAAAAATCCTTCCGCCGTTGTATCTATCCATTCAGGCACTCGCCCAAAGATGTCTTTGTCTTCAAAACGCACAAAGACCCATAAAATATGCAGCCTACCCGAAGGCGTATGCACATCGCCATATGCAGAGAATTTCGGTTGTTGTTGTGCTTTGATTGGCAAAAAAATAGCGATTGCTACGAAAAAAAGAAAAATTTTATATGAAAATGCGTTCATGAAGTAGTTTTTA
Organism: Bacteroidota bacterium; assembly: GCA_013298365.1. Taxonomy (GTDB): domain Bacteria; phylum Bacteroidota; class Bacteroidia; order J057; family J057; genus JAAFHL01. Next base: position 2,723 of record JAAFHL010000445.1, read on the forward strand.
TGGGACAAATATAGGGTTTTGTATAGGGTTAAGCAAATTTTTCTCAATTCTTATCATCTTCCCCAATTTCATCTATCAAAGATTGGATTTCTGGGGCAATTTCTGGCTTTTGGGGTTGATATTGTTTGTTTAGCATATACATTTTTTCGCCATTTCCATCTATCTCACGGATTGGGATTTTTAACGTGTATATATCATGCAACACTGCCATTACACTTTGCACTTGTGTCTCATCGGGTATCTCGATGGTGTATTGATATTTTTGCCCTTGATGATGCCAAAGAAAAATAGCAATTTGCGCTTTGTAGGGAATATTTACCTTCTTAAAACACAAGGTAAACTGCTGAATTTTTTTGTACCAAAACGCCTGATTTATACTAGATTGAGGGCTAATAAGCGTTATTCCTTCGTCAGAAAAATGGATTTTTTCGCCTAAATCATAGAATGACATTTCTGTTTTATCATCTACTCGAAATGTATGAATTACACTTATTATACCGATAGTTGAATATAAAACTATCACAAATAGGAAACTATACTTCAATATTGTAAAGAATATATCTTGCAAACTAATAAAAGGACATGCCAAGAAAAAGAATACAAGATTTAATGCTGAAAGCCACTTTACAATGAAGTTTAATACATCATACATTTTTGGGCTAAATGGACTTTCATTAATTGGCTTAAAATCTTTATGATTCTGCCTTTTTCTGATTTCTTGCTTACTTGTATATGTAATGATAGGGAAAGAATGGTTCATTATTTGTTACTTTTAGCATATTTGACAAAGGTAAATCCCTTCGTAACTTGAAGTGTTAATTGCAAAGCAACTACACTTAAAGTCGTAAATAAAATGCAGTCTTCGACTGCCATAACCCAGTAAAATATTTTATTTACTTACCGCAGTTGGAGACTGCATTTTTTTATTGCTGCAAATGTCGCCTTACGGCTTAACGCTTGTAATTACAAAGATTTGAACACTTACATATACGAAAACAACCTTTCTTATACCGCCAAAATTTCTTTGATAATTTGATGAAAAATACCTAATATTTGAGGTAACTGCACCAAATAATAAACTTCGGTATCCACCGTAATTGTATCATTTTCAAGACGTAAGAATGTCCAAACATCTCCCGTTACTGCGCAACCATATACAAAAGGAAAAGGTTTTCCTTCCATTTCATTGTAACGCATAGAAGCATACATTTGCGCAGTACATTGCGCTTGTCCATACTCAAAATCTTCATCTTTTGCCTCCACCAAAGTAATAATAGGAGCTTGCATGACCCTTTTACGAGGATGTTTTGCGAAGAAAAAATCACATTCACCCGACAAATCATTGGGTGCATCTACGGGTAAATCGACTCCTGAAAAAAGCGTAATTTGGTCATCAAAACACATTGCAACTTCTGCTAAAATGGGCGAAATAATGCGTTCTGATTTACTTTTCTCATTTACAAGTGGAAATCGTTTTGCAATGACAAGGGTTTGCAATAGCCAATCCGAGGGCTGTACAGGTGCAATTACGGGAAACAGATTTTTGTCTGTTTCTGATAATTTTAGCTTCTTTAGCGTTAATCTTAGACTTTTAAAATTACTATATCCCATTTTGTT
>JAAFHL010000446.1 GCA_013298365.1 Bacteroidota bacterium
GGAGCAGCAGCAGAAGTACCACCACCAGAAAGTTGATCACTTACCGTAACACCTCCCTGTACATAGATATAAGCATCTGCCCCATCTTGTATGTACAATTCAGGTGCAGCAGTGCCATCATCGCCCATGATAAACAACTGTTGTTGTGAATAGGTAGCGGCATAAAAAGTGCCTAAGAGCGAAAACAAAAGTAGTTTATGTATTGATTTTTTCATAAAACTATAAAAAATGAAGTAAGTATATTAAGTAATTTGGTTAAATCAGTAGTTATGATACTTAATGATAACAAGTTAATATCTTCAAGCCAAAATATCGTGTTCAAATTTGAGGATAATTTATGACATAAACAAATTATTTTTTATCTATGCCCCAAAATCATAAAAAGTAACCGCTATTTTCCTTTATTTCTACTACGAAAAGAAAAGGCTGATATTGAATTTTAGGTGTTTGACTGAGAAATAAAAATGCTACATTTCAATCTTCAATTATTTAAAAAAGTGTATCTTTGTGTCTTAGGATAAAATCATAAAATTAATACGGCTATTTTTACCAAGCCATTTTTTCTACTAATCAATCATTTATGCAGTTATATAAAATAGGTAGCTTATTTTTTATCATTATCTTACTTGAAGCCTGCTCCTTCAATGATAAAATAAATAGTACGCAAAGCACCGAAGGAAAACGTTATGATAAAACCGCAATTTTCGAAAAAAAATGGGAAGCCCTACACCCTTATTTTAGTAATTATGGCTTTCCCTTAGAACAAGTCCACACATTAGCAGGCAATTATGGCGAAATCAGAAGTGGGCATTTTCATTCAGGTTTAGACATAAAAGTAGATGGTAAAATTGGTATGCCCATTTTGGCGGCACAAGACGGCTATGTTTTTCGAGTATGGGTTGCCCCTTTTGGCTATGGAAAAGTCATTTATTTACGTCATCTTGACGGCTACTTTACAGTTTATGGGCATCTTAGTCGTTTTTCTGATATTTTGGAAGAAAAAACAAAAGCAGAACAATACAAACAGCAGCAGTTTGCGGTAGATATGTATTTTCAGCAGGAAAAAATATGGGTCAAAAAAGGCGAAATAATCGCTTATAGTGGCAATACGGGTGCGTCAGAAGCACCTCATTTGCATTTTGAAATTCGAGATTTCAAAAACAAACCTATCAATCCTTTGCCTTTTTATCAACATTTACTCAAAGATAGCAAAGCACCTACCTTACTTTCTTTGGCTATTTCACCCTTAGATTCGCTTTCTTGGGTAAATGAAAAGGCTGAAAGACAGTTTTTTAGCTTACAAAACGACAAAAATAATATTTACTCCCTGAAAAATCCCATGTTCATTACAGGAAAAGTAGGCATAGAATACTTGACCTTTGATGAAATGGACGAAACTACCAATAAATTTGGGATATATTCCGCAAGTTTATACGTAGATGATAGCCTACATTTTCAGTATTTGTTACCTCGTTTTGGCTTTGATGAACAGAAATTTGTAAACCTGCATACGGTTTATGAAGAAAAAGAAGATTATGAAAAATGTTATGTAGCAGCAGGAAACCAATTAGCTGCATATAAAGCTGTAAATCAAGGTATTATTTCTTTAAAAGATGGCAAAATTCATGCTTTTAAATTGGTATTAGCAGATATATATGGTAACAAAACAGAAGTTGTAGGACAATTACAAAATAAACCTTTTATTGCGCCTAACATGTTAGCAAAAGATAGTTTTTGGGTAACGTACCTTTCTCCTAATCAGTTATTTACGTATAAAAAACAAGATATTCAACTTACTTTTCCCGAAAAAACAGTCTATCAAAAAACGCCGCTTGCTATTCGTAATTATCCCAAAACAGCAGGCTTACATTCGGCTATTTATCAAATAGGTAATCCTAATATTCCTATAGATGCTCGCTATGAGATAAAATTGACATTGCCACAGCCGCTGCCAAATAAGCCTGTTATTGCTTACCTAAATGGCGATAAATGGACTTATCTCGGAGCAAAAATAGAAAAAGATAGTTTTATTGTATCAAATTGTCGTATTTTTGGCAGTTTTGCTCTACTTTCTGATACAATTTCGCCCCAAATACAACCTACTAATTTCAATGATAAAGCCATTTTTAAAGATAAGGTCTTAAAAATCTTCATTTCTGACGATTTTTCTGGCATTTATCATCGAAGTATTCGAGGACTGATAGATAATACATGGGTTTTATGGGAATATGATGCCAAAACAGGAATATTAAGCCATACACTTGACGAAAATTTGGCAAAAGGAGAACATACACTTCACTTGCAAGTTTCAGATAATGTCGGGAATAAAAATGAGATTTCTGTGAGGTTTATCCGCCCGTAGTTTGATTCTCCAGAATCAAACGCTGCGTAGTTCGATTCTGGAAAATCGAACTACGGTGTTAGATAAAATCTTTCAAATCCTCTCTAATATATGACCACTTCCAATCATACATTTCTACACACAAACCGGCTTTTACAGGATTATTTAGCACATATTTGATAATCCTTAACAACTCTTCTTGATTTCGCACCAAACGGTCATAGCTTTCATGCTGCCAAAATTGTCCATCAAGCCCCAATATTTTATTACACTTCTTGGCTGAATATAGCTTGATAGAATGCATTATTTTTTCCAAATAAACAGGTGTATCTACTTTTTCTTCTCCATATAACTTAAAAACAACATGTAAATGATTGGACATAATACAAAAAGCGTGTAAATCAAACCTTTTTTTATCCCAAAAATGTAGCGTATTCGCCACAACTTGCGCAATAACATCTTCTTTGAGATAATGAGGTCCACCCTTAAAAGTATCGAAAAAAGCATCTCTTTGCAAAAAATCCTTTTTCCATAAAATATCCATCTGTTCAAATGTATTCCCTTTTTGCGCAAGAATCCGCTTTTTAGCTTCCGCATATTCTGCTTTCCATTGCAATAAGACGGGATTTGGAACGCTTCCCCAAAGGTTATAAGGAATGTGTATAGATTAAGCTCCTACTTTTAACCACTAAGTCACTAAGAAACACTAAGGTAGGACTCAAAAGTAGGATATTATTTCATACACATTCCTAAGTAACAAAAAAAGTCCCGCCAAGTGGCTGAACATGTGGCAATCTTACACGATAAAAATCTCGGTTTTCCATGAGATACAGGCATTTAAGCCATAAAATTACCGTTTATTTATTAGCCTTACAAACAAATGTTAAAAAAATAGCTTAAAAATAACTACTTTTGCACGTTAATATAAGAAATAAAATAAATGCTGATTCTTCTCCAAATACTCATAACATTCACATTTGTAGCACTTTACACACTCGTTGCGGTGTATGCAGAGCGCAAAGTTTCCGCTTTTATACAAGACCGTTTGGGACCTATGGAAGTGGGACCTGTGGGCGCATTTCAAACTTTGGCGGATATTATCAAATTGGTGTTGAAGGAATCTATCATTCCAACGGCAGCAAATCCGATTTTATTTAGCATTGCACCCATTATTATTTTCGTCGCTGTTTTCGCAGGATTTGCAGCTATTCCTTTCAGTTCCAACTTATTAGGGGCTTCGACTAGTGTAGGAATTTTGTATATTTTGGGTATTGTTGCCTTAGATGTGATTGGTATTTTGATGGCGGGCTGGGGTTCAAACAATAAATATGCTTTGTTGGGTGCAATGCGAGCAGTAGCGCAAATTGTTTCCTACGAAATTCCTACTGCTTTGGTCTTATTGGCAAGCATTATGATGTTTGGTACGCTTGATTTACAAGGAATTGCCTTACAACAAGGCATTTTTTCGCCCGAAAAAATCATGCTTTGGGGAATTTGGGATATTAGCAAAGTTGGCGGCATTTTTGCGTGGAGCATTGTTCGCTATCCCCATTTGATTATTGCATTTTCCTTGTATTTTGTGGCTTCTCTAGCAGAATGTAATCGTGCCCCTTTTGATATTCCCGAAGCAGAATCGGAACTCATTGCAGGTTTTCATGTAGAATATACAGGCTTTCGTTTTGCCATTATTTTTCTTGCAGAATATGGTAAAATGCTATTAGTCAGCATTATAGCAGTTGTGTTATTTTTTGGAGGGTGGAATACTATTTTGCCCAATATTGGCACATCACTACCCTTAGCAGATTGGACAAGTGGTGGCGGAAATTCTATTTTAGCTGCACTTTGGGGCATTTTTTGGCTATTGCTAAAAGGCTTTTTCTTGGTTTTTTTGCAAATATGGGTGCGTTGGACCTATCCCCGCCTTCGTGCAGACCAATTAATGACGCTTTGTTGGAAATATCTTACCCCCGCAGGAATCATTTTAATCGTTATTAGT
>JAAFHL010000447.1 GCA_013298365.1 Bacteroidota bacterium
GACGCTCTTCCGATCTTCCCCCTCAAATGCCATCAAAGCAAGCGCAATCGAGGCAGTTTGTGTTTTGCAGCCCGATGAGATTGAGGAAATGACTCCTTATTTAGCGCATAGTTCGGAGATTGTGATGCGCAGAAGTATTACAGGACATTTGCGTAGCGGCGGAATAGAGGCGGTTGTGGTAGCGGGGCAAAAACTCCTTTCTTTGTTGGAACATCCCGAAGATGCTAAAAGAAAAGTTGCCGCCAAAATTATTGGCAATATAGGCTTGCGAAATTTTTACAAGCCTATTGAACATTTAATACAAGATAAAAGTCCAGAAGTAGCACAAGCTGCCATTATTGCTGCGGGAAAAATAAAAAACGAGAAATTAATTGCTTTATTAGTGGCTAAATTAGACAGTGAGCATTATATTTTGGCACAAGAAGCCTTGCTGAAAATTGGCGAAAATGCTATTGTTTCATTAGCAGAAGCCCTTGAAAATAGTAAAGATGAAAAAATACAAAAAAGAATTATTTTTACGCTGAGCAAAATTCATGTACCAGAATCATATAATTGTTTGCTCAAAAATTTGACCTTAAAAAAACCTTTGCAAGCCTATATTTTTCATTGCTTGGCAAATAGTCATTTTCCCATCAATGTAGGAGAGCCTATTTTGCACAAATGCGTAGAAATGTATTTAGAAACAGCAGCTTTGTTAAAAAATGCACTTCCACACGTATCTCAAACAAGTTTATTGGCAAAAGCGTTTACAGAAGAATTTAATATATTCAGAACCAATTTATTAAATATTTTTAGTTTGATGTATGACCCACATAAAGTTGCAAAAGTAAAATATGGTTTGGAAAGAGGCAAAAAAGAAGGCGTGGCAAATGCTTTTGAAATTTTAGAACTGTTGTTGCCCAAAGAAACCGCAAGCCGCTTTGCTGCAATTTTTGAGGAACATACTTTGTTACAAAGAGCCGATATTTTGCCTTTTGAAATAAAATCTTTTTTAACGTATGTTTTTAACAAATCAGAATATCCTTTTTTGGCATGGACAAAAGCGGTTTTAATGGTTGAGTATCCCAATTATTTTCTCGAAAAATATGAAAAAGTAGAAGATTTATCCGATGATTTACTGCTAAAAGACACTTTTTTGTATATTCAAAAGCAAAAAACGCTCATGAAAAATGGTAATTGGAATGACAGACATGATGACCGTAGAATGGGTGATGCACAAAAAGGAGAAGACCCGCTTACGCATATACCTTCGGGCAAAAAATGGAAAAAAGGAGAAGAACGATTTGATTGATTCGACTATGCTCATTGTACAAGTTTTTCGCAGATTAAGAAATGTTAGCGAAAATCTGCGGTTCAATCTGCGAAAATCTGCGAGAACTAAAAATAATAAATAACATGCAAAAAAGTGCTTTACATCTCATCGAAAAGGTATTAATGTTGAAAAAAATACCGATTTTTTCGCAAACGCCTGAACATATTTTGGCAGAAGTTGCGCATTTGATAAAAGAAGAATATTTGCCCGAAAATACGCTTATATTTGAGCAAGGGGAGGTTGGAAATTGTATGTATGTGATTTTCAAAGGAGAAGTGAAGATTCATGTAGGCAAAACGCATCTCGCAACCTTGAAAGCAAATGACTTATTTGGGGAATTTGCTTTGTTAGATACAGAAAATCGTTCAGCTTCGGCTACAACCTTGCAAGAGTGTCTTTTATTCAAATTAGACCATGAATCTTTTTACGAATTGATGGAAAATAGAATTGAAGTTGCCAAAGGAATTATCCGCAATTTATGTGCAAGGGTTCGCATTTTGAATCAACAATTAAGCGATGCACAAAAGAAAGGTTAAGGATTCTGGTCTAACCATTCCTTTATTTTTGCCAAATGTATTTGTTTCAAAGCTTCTCGATTTTCCTGTCCAAACGGGCGAAAATAGCGATGATTGCCAATAAAATTTACTTGGATTTTATTCCATTGTTTTTCGTCATCAAGGAGAACATGTACTTTCAACTCTTCAAAAAGACTCGATGCAATAGATTCAAAATCAGTTCTTCCCAGATAATCCAAGTCCGCATCACAGATAATTTCTTCTAATAAATTATGTGGCGTTTGTGGGATTTTTGTTGCCATAATGATTCCACAAATAATTTTTATCTCTGACTTGTGAAAGCCAAATTGTGGCAATAACTCGGTTGCGATTTCGCAGCCCGCTTCCTCGTGATTTTTGTAATGTAAGATAAAACCGGCATCATGAAACAGCGCAGAAACTTGGAGCAATTCCAGTTCTTTTTCGCCAATACTTTCGCTTTTAGCAATTACAGAAACCATGTTGAGTACATCTTTTGTGTGATGCAATCCATGATAATACAGAGAATGTGGCAAATCTTTCTCTAATTTCTCAAAAATAAATTTTTCTACTTGTTCGAATCTGGTCATCAAAATTGTAAAAACTGAAATATGACTGCAATTTTAGCTTTTTTTGTTGAATGTATCACAATATTTTGTGCTAATCTTTCAAAATACCATAAAAATGTTGATAATCTAAGGGTTTACAAGCACTTTTTATGAGCGAAAGAACCTTTTCATAACCCATTTCAGAAAACGCAATGATACTCAAAACTCTTTCCTGAACGGTATTGTCGGGCTGCGTTGCAAGTTTAATGTTGCGAAGTTGATGGTAAGGAATAGGATTTTTTTCTCTTAAAAAATGACCTTGTTTTTTCTGAAAATTTTTGAAAAAATGTTCAAATTTTTTCTGTTCGCCCAAAATATTGCTTGTTAGTCGGGTGTTTTCTGGAAATAAAGTTGCTCCTTTTTGCCAAACTTGCGAAATTTCTTGTTTCCAAGCCTCAAATGCTCCAATAGATTCATGCTTTTGCGCATATTCTTCCCAAATAGTTGCTATATTTTTGCTTATTTCGGGCAATGTAAAACCTAATTTTTGCCAGGTTTCTGCGTCATTTTCGCTAAAAAGCGTTGCCGAAAAACGAGGCATTACCAATGGAAAATTAAGCTTGAAATGCGCAAAAACGCCTTTAAATTGCAGCCAATATGCTACTTCTGCCCAGCCCCCAATGTAAGCAAGATTGGGCAAAATCGTTTCTTGATACAAAGGACGAAGACATACATTTGGGCTGAATAATTGTGGCGAATTTTGGGCTAAATCAAGTATTTCTGTGGCTGAAAAAGTGATTTCAGGACGATTTACTAAGTGATAAACCTTTTCACTTGCTTCATTTTCAATCACTTCTATTCTATTTCTGCCTTTTTCATCTACATAAAATAAATTGATAGGCTGCGGCTGTACTTGCGGATTGTAACCTGCGGCGAGGAGTTCCGCATTTGTTTGCAATATACATTTTTGGGTTACTTTTTCTTGTAATTCTGCTTTCAAAATGGGCGAAAAAAAGGCTTTTAACCTTTTATCATCAGCATCAAGCATCACAATTCCGTATTTTCCAAACAATTCGTGCATAAAAAGCCGATATGCTTGCGCCCAACTTTTGCCGATAACAAAGCATTTTTTTAAGTTTTCACGAAGGTTTTTTGGCAAAATGTCGTTTATTTTTTCACTTATAATATGTCTGCCTACTGCGCCTATAAATTCTCCATCATATTTTTTTTTCGTGATAAAATCCGCAAAAAAATGATTAATTTCTGCAAAATCATGGTCTTCTGTGTGAATCCAAAAAACGGGAATGAAGGAGAAATCGCTGTGTTTTTGATTTAATTCTTCCGCTAAGTTAATGGCAGTCATTACTTTATAATGCGTAAACATTGGACCACCCATAAAACACAATTGATGCCCCGTTGTAAGCGTATAAGCATTGTGTAACAGTAGTTTTTCGATATTTTCAAGCGATTTTTCTGCATTTTCGATACCTACATATTGCTCTCTCAATACCTCAACCAAAGTTTCTCTTTTTTCCTTAGAAAAAGTTTTATCTTTTATAATCTCCAGAAAATCAGGATTTTGTGCAGAATACTTATAAAAAGGTGCTAACGAACTTGCCCCTGACAGGTAATCAGTATTGAACATATTATATTTTTTATGACGAATGACATCAATGAGGCTGCAAAACTAAGCAAATTGTAGGAATGTTTGTTAAAACTTGTAACAAAAATCTACGCCACAGCGCACACCTATATTTATTTTCTCGTTTGAAATCTCTATGCGATAGTTTCCCAAATTTTTTGCTCTGCCCCCAGAAAATGCAGATGAAATGTTAGGGGAATAGGCGAGTGCTTCTTGTTCGGTCATATCATTTGTGTCATAAAATAAGGTTTCCATTTTGATGGTTTGTTTTCCTACATTTAGC
>JAAFHL010000449.1 GCA_013298365.1 Bacteroidota bacterium
ACTGTTCACTGCTCACTGTTCACTGTTCACTGTTCACTGTTCACTGTTCACTGCTCACTGCTCACTGCTCACTGCTCACTAAATCTGTTTTTTGCAAAGCCCTAAAACATTTACCAAACCTTGATACAATTTTTCGGTTTCTACGATGTCATAACGTTGTGAGTAATAAGTCAATACATTTTGCTCCAACTTGGCAAATTCCCATAATTCGCCATTTGTAACAATCCCATACACCGACAAAGCAGGATTTGCATTAAACTGCTGCAAATCATAGAGTTGCTGCACACAATTTGTCCAGGCATCTCCAAAACCCTCAAAAGCAGGCACAACTACGCCCAAAAAGGGAGCATCTAAGACAATTTTCCCATACTCAGAACGCTTACTAATCAAATATTTAGGTTGAAAATGCTTCTCGCTTGTGCCTACACTTGCTTGTGTCCATATTGCAAGCGAATCTATGTATTTTTTCCAAGCCTCTTTGAGCGAAGGATAAATCAGATTTTCGCACATAGCTGCCTCCGAAGCATGATAAGGTGCTTCTTCCAACACAAACGCCATATCTGCCAAATAGCTCACAGGTGCGGCTGTTTTTGCCCCAATATCTTCCAAGCGCATTTTTTGACGATATTGCAGTTGTAAGGTTTTTACGATGTCTCCAAGATTACGAAAGTGCATTTTTTTATCAATAAGAGAGGATGATGTTGTATTTATACGCAAAATTAGTAATTTTTTTTAGATAATCATAAAAAAAATAGTTTTTTCTATTGTTTTTTCTACGAAGTAGCGTTTGAGCGGGAAACATGAAGATAGCCGCTTTACCCATAAAGGCAAAGCGGCTATTTTTATATACGAAAAGTTTACCTCATGATTAGCTGTGTAACCAAACTTGCTTTTCAGCTAACTCCTCTTTTGTTTCTACATAATCTGGGTCTGCTACACAGCAATCTACAGGGCATACAGCGGCACATTGTGGCTCTTCATGAAAGCCCACACATTCTGTACACTTTTGAGGTGCAATATAATATACGTCATCAGAAACAGGGTCAAGTGCTTCTTTTGCATCAATGACGTTTCCATCGCCAAAGTCAATTCCGCCCGTTAGTTTTGTGCCATCTGCAAAATTCCATTTGACAGCAGGCTCGTAGATTGCATTGTTGGGACATTCTGGTTCACATGCCCTGCAGTTGATACATTCGTCTGTTATAATAATCGCCATATTTGTATTGGTTTAAACGAGAAATCAAGGAAAAAATGCTGACTTTTCGTTTTATTTTCTGAAATATGAAACAAAATTACTTATTTTGCCACATATTTTATCTATTTTTATTTGCCACTTAAACGAATGAGTGCCTAAAATGGTTTAAAATATTTTCATAACATCATCATTAAATTATGTACGTTAGTCGTTTGGAATGGATAGAAAGTTTGGGGAAGTTGCGAGAAGAATGTTTAATGCAGACAATTCCAGATGAAATATTGCAAAAAGCCATTGCGCATAATGCTTGGTTTACAAATTTTTATATACAAAAAAGTATTGCTGCCCTATTAGATTGGTGGGAGGAAAAAACATTAACGGCTTTTTTGGGAAAATATCCTGCGCAAAATGCTACTTTCAAAAAAATTGGCATCATTGCCGCAGGAAATGTGCCTTGTGTGGGTTTGCAAGATATTTTGATGGTGCTATGGAGCGGAAATGTGGCACATGTAAAACTATCGCATCAAGATGATATTTTGATTCCTTTTTTGATGGAAAAATGGAAAAAATACCTGCCTATTTTGGAAAAACTACTTTTCTTTGTCCCAAAAATAGAAGACGTAGATTTTTTGATTGCCACAGGTAGCAATAATACGGCAAGATATATTGAATACAATTTTGATTATATTCCGAAAATTATTCGGAAAAATCGCTTTTCAGTAGCAATTTTGCGAGGCAATGAGACAGAACAAGCGTTGCAAGCACTTTGCGAAGATATTTTTCTTTATAATGGTATGGGCTGCCGAAATGTAAGTCATATTTTTGCTTTGACACAAAATATATTGCCTTTGCAAGCAGCTATTTATCAGTACGATACATCAACAATTTCGCATATTTATTTGCAAAAAATGCACTATGAGCGCGCCAAATATCGTATTATGCCAGATGCAGATGTGATAGATTGTGGAATCATTTTTCTCAAAAAAATGAATAAACCGCAATACGCACCTATTGGCGTGATTCATATTTGTTTTTTTTCGACAGAAGCAGAAATACAAATCGCTTTGGAAACGTATAAGGCTCAAATACAGTGCGTTGTAGGCGGCGAGTTGCAACTTGGGCAAGCACAGAAGCCGCAAATAGACGATTTTGCAGATGGCATAGATGTATGGAAAAGCATTATAAAATAAAAAATTGCACGAAATTTGTGTACAAGGCTGTATATTTGCCTGCGTATTATGTGCTATGGGTAAAAATAAAAGGGTTTTCTGTTGTAATTATTGTGGAATACAACTTTATAGAAAGAATATCTGAAAAATGTCATATATTTGCGTTTTAAAGCCAAAATTGTGTAAAAATGAAATTTGCAGATGCAATAAAAGGGTTACATAGATACATAATATCACTGTCAGCATAATCTTGTTTTAACTTAGAACTCTCAAAACTTTCATATATGTATAAAATCCGCGAAGCCTTGGGATTGAGCGAAATCGGCAAGCGTAGCGCAAATGAAGATGCGATATATCCAATATTGGTAAAAGATGAGATGACCACCGAACTCAAAAAACAAGTTCCTGAAATTGAGGGACTTTATGTGGTCTGCGATGGGGTCGGAGGGGCGAATAAAGGAGAAATCGCTGCTTTTCTTACTACTGTAAACTTCCCCGTATATTTTGCCAATCGAAAACCTGTTCAAACAGCACTAAGCGAAAGTTATTTGCAAGATGGTGTGCGCTTTATCGAAAAAGCCTTAGATACATTTACTTCCCAAAATCCGTATGCAGCAGGTATGGCATGTACCCTTACCTTGTTGTATTTCAATGAGTTTGGCGCAAATGTTGCCTGGGCAGGCGATAGCAGAGTCTATCATGTTCGGGAGGGGGAAATCCTATATCAAACCTACGACCATTCGTATGTAAATGAGTTGGTAAGGATTGGGCAAATAACAGCCGAAGAAGCAAAATACCACAAACAAAAAAATGTGATTTTACGGGCTGTTCAAGGCTCCGAAAATCCTACAGAAATAGAACTTCATACGATTCCTTGGGCAGATATTCAGACAGGCGACATTTTTATGCTTTGCTCTGATGGCATCACCGAAACTTTTTCCAATGAAAAGTTGAGTATTTCGTTTGAGACACACAAGCATTTAGAGCATTTGCTTTCTACCATTAGCCAAAATTGTGAGATTCATTCAAGAGATAATTATTCTTGTTATTTGGTAGAAATTGGTGAGAAAATATATGCTGATGCAGAAGACGTAGCAACTACATTTTTGCCGCCTGTGATAGCAGAAGTGCCTCAAATCGAGGAAATTGACCTTGAAAAAACAGCCTTTATTGCCCAAGAAGTAGTGGCAGAACAAACGGCTAATATAGAAGTTTCTGCACCTGTTGTAGAAGTAGAAACGCCTGTGATAGAAACACCTGCCCCTGTTGTAGAAGTGGAAACGCCTGCAATAGAAGTACCTGCACCTGTTGTGGAAGTGGAAACGCCTGTGATAGAAACGCCCGCACCTGTTGTGGAAGTGGAAAGACCTGCATATTTTTCTGAAAATTTGGATAAAACTGCAGCTTATGAAGCCGAAAAAATAGCGTCTTTGTTGGACAAAATTCAAGCAAACTTGCCGCAGATTCCTTCCACAGAAGAACAAAAAACGGTAATTGAACCCAAGGTAGAGCCGAAAATAGAAACGCCAAAAATAGAAACGCCAAAGGCAGAAATACCCGTAATACCTCCTATATCACAGCAAGCACAAGTAAGTCCGCCTAAAGATATTCTTGAAGCTTCAAAACCTTCAAAAGCCTTTCCCATTGTTATGTTTTTGGCAGGCGTTGCGGTTTTATTGCTGATTGTAAGTGGCGTGTTATGGTACTATGTGTATGGTCCTGGCACAGAAAATAAACGTTTCAAAAATTATTACGAAAATGCGCAAGAAAAAGTGAAGCAATGTGAATCAAATGGTCGTTGTTTAGATGCAAAAGGGGCGGTAAATCAGGCAAAAGATGCCGCAGAAACGCCCGAAGAATTTAAACAAGTAGATGCTTTGATGGTCATTATTCGCAAAAAAGAAGACGAGGTGATGCAAAAA
>JAAFHL010000045.1 GCA_013298365.1 Bacteroidota bacterium
TGATGATTGGTAAGCAATAAGCCTTCGCCCGAAATCACTTCTGCCGTACAAGAGCCACCATTTAGGCGTACAACCTTGTCTTTAAGGCTAATTTCTGTAGTAGAATAAACGCCTTCAGCTCCCAATTTGAAGCCCAATTCTTGCATATCAGCATAGTTCAAGTCCTTGACTTTGAGGGGCATCCACATTCCTTCTGTCCCTCTTTGCTGTGCATACAAGGCGGAAGAAAAAAGTCCTGCCGCTAAGATAATGCTCGATAATTTTCTCAACATGATATAATTTATGAGTTATAAGTTATAAATAAATAATGTAAGTAAGGATTGAAAAGTGTTCACTTTGCAAATCAATATGTGTAATGAGTAAAAGGAAAAAAAAAATCATTACAGGGAAATATTCATTTTACCTTTTTATGTGGCAAATAAAAATAAGCATATCATTAATTAGCAATGCCCAGCATGTCAGTGCCTTTATGTCCCCATATATTTTTGGACGGCGTATAAATGACCTCACATTGATCCATGGAACACAAAGCATATGTGTGCATCATCGGTGTACATGATGCAACTTGTTTCCCTGTTTCGTCATATACTTTTTCGCCGCCATCATAGACATTCATTTGCGCCCGAAAATATTTTTTATCCCCTTTGAAACAACGACTAATTTCTACATTATTATTGTTTTGAAAAATGGCTTTTACTACGAAAAGCTCATCTTTTGGTGTTTCTGCCACTTTCGGCACTTCTACTATGGTAGCAGAGGTAGCTTTTTTATCGCTTTGTGCATTTTTGCTATGCCTACAAGCAAAGGTAAAAACAGCTAACATGCTTATAATGAGAAACTTGTATTTCATGATATTTTCTATGAAAAATGAGAATACAAAAGTACGGCATTATTAAAGATAGAAAAGGGGAGAAAAAATGTAGAAATAACAGAAAAAATAGTAGCCACCGCTTTGAAGGTCTATGACCGTTCAAAGGGTCTGTAAACAAAAAACCTCATATCTTCTTAGGAAGAACGAGGTTTCTGTTGCAAGAAATGGATATATTCACGTTTATTTTTTCATCAAAATCAGGCAAAAAACCGAATAATTCAGCATATCTATATAATTTGCGGCAACGCCTTCGGAAACCTGCGTTTTGCCTTCATTGTCTTCTATTTGCTTGACCCTCAATATTTTCATCAAAATCAAATCTGTCATAGAGCTAATACGCATATTGCGCCAAGCCTCTCCATAGTCGTGGTTTTTTTGTAGCATAGTATTGCGCACAATCTCCACTTTTTCTTCATAAGCCTGTGCCAAAATTGCCATATTTGCCAAATCTTTTGCAGCTTGTTGTCTATCTAACAACATCAACGCAATGATGCAATAGTTGATAATGCCCACAAATTCCGATTCTATGCTATCCCCCACCAAATTTACCTGTTTTTCTTGAATAGAACGAATCCTTTCTGCTTTTATGCCTATTTGGTCAGTAACCGAAGGCATCCGCAAAATCGTCCAAGCTGTGCCATAATCTGCGGCTTTTCGCAAAAAAAGCGACTTACATTCAGCGATAATGGCGTTATATTGTTCAAGTGTTTGTGTCATGTTTTATTTTGAGCAGAATAAAAAATAGGGTTCTCCCACAGTTTTTGTGGATTTTTGCGTAACGTAGGGGTTGCAACCCCTACGTTACGCAAAAATCTCTGGTTGGAGACTTTTCTCCACAAAATTTGTCAGAGAACCAAAAATATTGGTAATGAGATGAATCTGCAAATTATTCTTTTTTTTCTTCATCAAGTACGCCAAATAATTCATGCAATTTTTTTTGTAAAAGATTTTTGCTAATTAATTTCGTTTCATATTCTGCAATAAGTGCAGGTGAAAGATTTTGACTCATGGCATATTCTACCACTTCCGCATCTTTATTTTTGCAAAGTAAAATCCCAATGCTTGGATTTTCATGTGGTTTTCTTATGTCTTGATTGAGTGCTTCTAAATAAAAATTCAACTGCCCCAAATGTGAAGGTGCAAAAGCCTCTATTTTCAATTCAATCGCTACCAAACATGCTTAACCTCTGTGAAAAAGTAGCAAATCTATAAAAAAGTCATGTTTGCCTACCTGTATTCTAAACTCCTCGCCTACAAAGGTAAAATCTTTTCCTATTTCCAACATAAAATCTTTGAGGTGAGAAATTAAAGCTTTCTGCAAATCCTTTTCACTATATGGTTTAGGTAAATTCAAAAACTCAAACACATAATACTCTCTAAAAAATACCTTTTGTGTTTTGTAGTAATCTTTGCAAGACCAAAGGCTGTTTTGCATCAGATAACATAGTTCTTTCATATACACCACTTTTGATTTGCCTCTCCAGTTCTCGAACAGAATAACGTTCCTGAATACTTAAACGTATATAAAATTCTTTTTCCTCTATGCTTTTTGTTTGTGCAAGAATATGTAAATGGGCAGACTACTGTATTTGGATATGCACAATAGGCTTCGTAAAAAGTTTTCATACGTCACAAATTACGAGCCGTAAAGCCTTGTAAAGTAGCATCTTGTGTAGCCAAATACTCCGCCAAATTTTGTTCAGTGCTTTTTCCCCAACCTTCTTTTTCTGTTTTTTGTGCAATATATTCACCGATTCTCCAATATAATTCAACTAACTGCCGATTGACCTGCGCAAAGGTTGTTTCTCTTACATTTTGAATGAGTTCGTAAATAGTACTGAAATGTTGTTCTGGAAATTGCATTTGTTTTAACTAACGTTTTTTAATAATTAAAAATCTCTTTATTACATTGGAACGCATTTTGTTTTTTTACAAATGAAGAATAATTTGGCTATGATTCGAAAGATTTCTGCTATAAAGATGAAATTCTTTTTGAAGTGAATCTCTCATAAGGAACGAGTGAAAAATAAATGTTAAAGTTGTCCATTCTGCAAGAATCCAGAAAACTGATACTGAATCACTTAGCTTTTCTGGATTCTTGCAGAATGGTTATCTTATTTTTCACTCGTTCCTAAGGTTTTCAAATCCAAACTTATTTTCGAGAAATTACCTTCTCCGCTGCCGCCACAATATGAGGGCAATCTAAGCCATATTTCACCATAAGTTGCTCAGGCTCACCACTTTCTCCAAAAGAATCATTTACGCCCACATACTCCTGCGGTGTAGGCAAATTGCGAGACAAAACATGTGCTACAGCATCTCCCATTCCGCCCAAAATATTATGTTCCTCTGCCGTTACTACACAGCCCGTTTTGCGAGCAGATGCCAAAATAGCCGCTTCGTCCAAAGGCTTGATAGTGTGCAAGTTAATCACTTCCGCAGAAATTCCTTTTTCTTGCAAAGCCTTCGCAGCATGTAAAGCCGTCCAAACCAAATGCCCACAAGCAAAAATCGTTACATCTGTGCCTTCTACCAACACCTGCGCTTTTCCAATCTGAAAAGTAGGGTCTTCTGCTGGCGTAAAAATATCCACTTTTGGACGACCAAAACGCAGATAAACAGGACCTTGATAATCGGCAATCGCTATCGTAGCCAAACGAGTTTGATTGTAATCACAAGGGACAACAACTGTCATACCCGGCAACATACGCATCAAACCAATGTCTTCCAAAATCTGGTGCGTTGCGCCATCTTCACCTAAGGTCAGCCCTGCATGAGAAGCGCAAATTTTTACATTTTTTTCGGAATAGGCAATAGATTGACGAATTTGGTCATATACCCTGCCCGTAGAAAAATTGGCAAAAGTGCCTGTAAAAGGGATTTTGCCTGCAGTAGCCAAGCCTGCTGCAACGCCCATCATGTTTGCTTCTGCAATACCTGCCTGAAAAAAACGCTCAGGAAATGCTTTTTCAAAAGCGTCCATTTTGAGCGAACCCGTCAAATCGGCGCAAAGTGCCACCACATTTGGGTTATTTTTGCCTACTTCTAAAAGCCCTGCACCAAAGCCAGAGCGTGTATCGTTTTTGCCTGTCGAAATTATGTTCATGGTATCTTTTGTTTCACGCAGATTTGCGGAGATTTTTTCGCAGATTTACGCAGATGTTAGCTTAAATTTATCTGTAAATTGTGAATATCTATCCAATATTTTTGGTAGTAGTTTTTTTCTGCAAAAATATTCAAATCATTTGTAGCCAATCGCAAATGTACACGAATATTTTTGCCTTGAAAAGAAAAAGTTTTGGCTTGCTCATGTTCTTCAAACAGTCGCCTATAACCATCTACCTTATGTTCATACTCATTTCGTGCTGTGCCTTTTGGGTCTATATAAAGAATGTGATAATCATTTCCTTTTTGTAGCCAAAAAACAAAATCGGGCAGAAAATCTCTTTTCCCACTTTTGGGGTCTATATAAGGAATTTTTATTTGCTTGTCTATGCTATGGTCTATTTTGCTAAATAGCCAGGTATCAAATTCGGCAAATAAGCCTTTTTCTTTCACTGCTTTTTCTAAACCATTCAAAAAGGAAAGCTCGCTTGGCGTATCTGTACTTGACACTGCCGAAAGTTCGTCATATTTTTGCAGCAAAGTATCTATATCATCTTTATATTTCACTTTTAATTTCTCTTTTTCGGCTGCCTTGTCTATGCCTTTTTGCACTTTTTGTATTTTACTTTTTAGTTCTTCCAAACGCTTAAATTCAATCGAAGTTTCTGAACCTTTGGGCGAAGTTGTTACTTTTATGTGCTTGTAATGGGCTATTTCTTCTTCCAACACCGCAAAGCTATCCCAATCTTCGGGTATTACCGTATAATAATTTACCATTTGCTTGATAAGTATCGGCATTTTTCCGATTTTTCCATTGTCTGTTTTAAGAAAATGTCGGGATTCTTGCTCGTATTTTGATGCCAAAAGTAAGACATCTTTGTAAGCTATATGAAAATGGAGCGCAAAAGCCATTTTGTCCATCGTGGTCATCAAATCCTCAAAAACCGCAAAATCATCTCGATGTATGTTAAATTTTACCCGTCTTGTTTTGCTCAATTCGCTGGCAACTTTGTAGGTAGGAATATACAAAACCTGTGAATGTACCTGTTTATCAAACAAATTTAAGCTATGTTCTTCTTCGGGCTGCGTTCCTTTTAATGTATCTAACACCGCAAGTATGGCTTGTTGATTTGTTCCCAATACAAACAAAGTTTCTATCGCTTTGACTTCTGCAACTTGTTTTGTGAGCTGCCCCGCCAATTCGACTCCATCGTTTATCAAGTGCAAAAGTCTTTTTCGATGATTTTTGATAGGCTCTATGCGAATGCCTCTACCCAACGATTGTAGCACAAATTTTGAGGCATCTTTTCCTACGCCAATGTTCACAAAATTGATAATATTCGGTCTGTTGCTGTCCCAGCCTTCGTAAAAAGAACGGCTACCCATCAAAATATTGATAGAACTATTGTCCAAATGCTCAAACAAGCTAAGGTCTTCAAAATGCTCTTCTATCGCATAACCACTCAAATTGTTCTTTTCAAAGGCTTTGATATCGCCTATTTTTATGAGGGCAAAGGGCAAAGAATTTGCGCCCGATTTTACCGAAAATGACAATTCTTGATGGTTCTTGGGGTTTCTTCTTACTTCCAATTCCCCACTCGAATTTGTATTAAATACTTCTCGCAAAATATCGTCTATCGTGATAGTTTGTATCGCATCTATATTATCTAACACCGTTTCCTGCTCAAATGCTACCCAGTTATTGTCATAAAATTCTTGGCTAAGTGCTTTCAAGGCTTTTTGATACAAGGCTGCATCTACTTCTTTTTTAGCAATTTTGCGGAGTTCCTTAAAAAATAAATACAAATCTGAATCTTCGGCACTTACCGAATTGACCAAAGTGAGTAGCAAAGGATTGTGATATGCGGATATATCTTTGCAAATGTTTGCTTTTTTTTGTTTGATATACGTCAGCAAAATAAGCGACATCAACACGATTTTTTGCTTTTCTTCTTCCACATAATCCACTACTACTTTGCGCCCATTCACCACCTCGTGGGTTTGAAAATGCTTGAACTGCTCTTGCAATACATACAAATGTTTGCCAAAACCTTTTTGGATATATGCAGCCAAATTGAGGTTGTAAACCGTAGAAAGCCTATCTATTTCATCTGTAAAAGTAGCCGAAAAATTGAACAAAAAACCGTTTCTACTCAAAATATTAAAATACTGTTTCCGCTTGCTCTCCTCACTATCGCCTTTGTGCGCCTCGTCCAAAATAACATACCATTGCCCGCCATTTTCGTAGTTTTTGAAGTCTATTTGATTGTCTTTTTGCTTGTCTGTAAAATTGTGTGAAGTATAATAATAAATCACCACTTGGCTATCTTTGAATAAATTTCCCTGCCGCTTTTGTTCAGGAAATTCTCGTATGTCTTTGATAATCAATTCTATGCCTCTTTCTCGTTTTGTATATTCATTAAATTCTGCAATATGCGATTTGAGTTGTGCTATCAAGTCGGGGCGATGCGACAAAAACAAAATATCGTTTTGAGGGATAAGTTCGTTGTGCATCAAATCGTGGAGCATTTCTATCAATTTTATCAACACAATACTTTTGCCACTGCCCGTTGCCATCCAAAAACTCATGCGATTGATGAAATGATACGCAGGCAAAACCTCATGTTCTTCGCTATAATACGTGGCAAGAATGTCGTAGGCTTTGCTTTCTTGATGGCTATATGCAAAATATTTATTTTTCTGTTCTGTACTCAATCCATGTTGAATCGCCAAACGCAAAAAATCTCTTTTTAGGCTATTAGGGTCTTTTGTAGCGTAATTTTCAAAAAATGCAAACAATATTTTACATGCGTTCTCCAATGCCTCTTTTTGGTAGGCATATATTTTTTTCTTATCCGAAAAAACCGCAAAATCTACCCCTTTCCAACTACTTGGCACCTGCGCTATGTCGTAATTTGAAATAAGGCTATATAAAAAACTTCCTTGCATAGTGTTGTTATTATTCCCTTTCCTTATATGTCCTTTTATGCCTTATATGGTTGAAAATAAGCGTTATTATTATTCCCTTTCCTTATATGTACTTCTATGCCTTATATGGTTGAAAAAAAACTACCACCAAATCAAAGGCTTTATCACTTTGTAATCTATCTTTCGCAAATCTATGCTTGTGCCATCTGTAAAAACCACCTCATCTTTGCGTATTTGCTTGATAAACTTGCCCAACAAATGACTCAAGGTCTCGGGTATATCTATCTTTGCATGTAACTGTGTCAAATCTACCTGCATATTGTCGCCGGTCTCGTCTAAATGCAGCACCGCTTCTGACAATTTCAAATCCTTCAAAAACAAATATTGATGATAAATATCTTGCGTAGGCACAGGATTTTTGTCCGCATATTTGACTTTGCTTAGGGTTTCTTCATACTGCTCTAAGGCATAATATTTGAAAAAATGACTGTACCCTTGCCCTGCTTGTGCTTTTCCTTCTTTCCAATTATCAGTGAATGACACTTTTTTGAGGCGTGGCACTATTACCGAATGAAAATGCGCACCCATTTCGCAAAGTAGGTACTTTCTTTGTCCTTTGTCTTTTTTATTTAACGAAATCACAGCCTCGGCAGTCGTGCCAGAACCGCCAAAATAATCTAAAATTAAGGCATTTTTTTTCGCTACTGTCCCAATTTGCAAAAAATGTGTAATGAGTTCCACAGGTTTTGGATAGCTAAAATCCAAATTACCTAAGTCTTTTTTTCCATCTTGTGTCAATACAAAATCAATCCATGAGCGAGGTGTTAATCCTTTTTTATCTGCCAAAAAACGTTTTCTTTTCGGCATAGCATTATTGTCTTTTCCCCACCAAATCAAATTGTCTTTTTCTAATTGCTTAAAATTTTCGGCAGTATATGACCAACATTTTTTAAAAGTTTTCCCACTTGGCGAAACGACTTCATAAATTCTTTTAGGGTCATTGTCATGTGCAGGCGAGCTTAAATCTGTGGCTGCCCATTTGCCACGCATATCGCTGTCAGGATTATCATATTCTGTAAGTTGTTTTTCATTTAAAGGTTGATAAAGTTCTTCAATATTAACTAACTCTTTTGCATAACTCAAAATATATTCATGCTGTCGAAAAAAATATTTGGAATCTGCCCCTGCACCTACTTTTTTTCTCCATACAAACTGCCCAATAAAATTATTTATGCCCCATATTTCATCATTGAGTTTTTTAAAATTACTTTGTTCATTGTCATCAAGGCTCATAAAAGTTGTTCCTTCTTTTGAGAGAAATGATTTTCCCAAATAAAGTCTATCACTCATAAGAGACAACCATGAAGCACTCTTATAGCCATCATTGTAAATAAACTCATCATTATTTGTATTATACGGCGGGTCAATATAAATCGTCTGTACTTTTTCCTGAAACTTATGCTGCACAGTATTCAACGCCTGATAGTTTTCGGAATGAATAAGCCAGCCATCTAATTGATTGTCAAGGTCATCAAACAAAGCCAAAATCTCCATTTCCCATTCTTTGACAAAACGGGTATCTAAGGGCAAATAACGCCATTCCTTTTTGAGTTTTTTGCCTTCCAAATCTGTTTCAAAAATGGCAGAGAGCGAAAATGTTTCTGTGGCTATGCCCAAGTCTTGCCATTCCTGGATTTGCGCTTGCATGCCTTCGTGCGCCAGTATTTTTTCCAACAAAACAAAATCTCTTTCCGCTATTTTGTCCAGCGTTATCACATAATTGCTGCTATGCGCAAACTTAGGCTTGTTCCATATTTTCACCAATTCATCTTCAAACTGACTCACCAAATCAATGATATGGAAGGCGATATATTGCAAGGCTTTGAGTTGTTTGAGGCGTTCTACTTCAAAGAGGCTTTCATCGTCTAAGAGATAGCCCTTTATCCACAAAGAAAACTGCTCACGCAAAAAACTTTTTGCATCTTTGTTGATAAAATAATCTATTTCGCTTTGCCGCTTAAAAACATTTAAGGCTTTTTCCAATCGTTTGTGGTCATATTGCTTGAAGCCTGATGTTTTTTTGAGCTGCGCCACGATGTCATCTATTTTGGTTTTTGTGCCATTTGTCGCATATTTTACATTGAGATAAATATGCCATCCCTTTTCTATATCCGTTTTTTCCAACTCAAAAACCAATTCTTTTTTCTCATTACTTTTTTTATGTTCCAACTCCGCTACACTAAAAAAATAGGTAATACCTTCATCTTGTACTTCCATATTTTTAAAAAGTTGTTCTGTTTTCACATAATATAACATTTGGGTTTTCCAAAATAACATCACATCTTTATCATCTCTATAAATGCGCTCATATATTTTTTCTTGCAAAGGGGTATAAGAAAAATAGATTGCCCCACTTTCCGAAAAATATTTTTTGAAAAAAGTATAGAGTTTATTATACATTTCTGTCTCAAAATTTTGCCCTACTTCGTTGAGTTTTTGGGCTATATCTATCAGCAATTGATACTTAAATTCGTTGTAGTATATACTTTTGATGCGCATCAAATTGACATAGCCCGAATCTCCTTCGATTTTCGCTCCTACAAAGATATTTTTTAGCACGTCAAAAAATTGGTCTTTTTTTGTCATATTGAGTTGTTTATTTCATGCAGATTTTCGCAGATAAAAAACGTAGATTAGCGAAGATTTAATATCATCTGCGAAAATCTGCGCTTGAATCTGTACAAATCTGCGAGACAAAGGTAGCCTTTTTTCCCAAAAGAAATCGTATATTTGCCTAAAATTTAGCCATTCTATTTTATGAAAAAATATTATTTTATACTTACGATTGTAACGCTTGTTATAGGTTGTGGCATTATTTATAAAAAAATGAATACAGGCGGCAAACTGCCCGAACCTGCTGTTCCGATTCATTGGGTGAATATGGAGGAAGCTACACAAGCGGCAAAAAAAGATGGCAAACGTATTTTCATTGATTTTTATACAGAATGGTGCGGCTTTTGCAAAAAAATGGACCAAAGCACCTATCGAGATACTGCCCTTATTCGCTATATCAATGAAAACTATCATGCCGTAAAATTAGACGCAGAAGCGGCTGTTATCAAAGCAGATGGCAAAGATTATTATTTGGCAGGTCAGTTTAATCAGTTTGCAATCAACACCTTAAATGGACAAATGGCATTCCCTACTACGGTTATTTTAGAGCCATCTTTGGCAGGTACATTCAAGCAAGCAGGCTATATGGATGCAATGACAATTCGAGCAGTTACTTCTTATTTTGCCGAAAAAATGTATGAAAAAAAGGTAAAATTAGACGATTATGTCAATAAATTTAAGTGATTTCTACACATTTTTATGCAGGTTTTCTTATTTTTTGAACGCATGTAAAAAAAAAGTCCTAATATTGTTATCAATCTATCTTGCATTATGACTACTCGTGCGTTTATTGTCTCTTTATGTTTTCTATCTTATACGTTTGTTCATGCCCAAAAAATTATTTTGGCGATAGATGCAAAACAACTACCGCCCACTCAATCTGCTCAAAATGAGATTTATGTAGCAGGGAGTTTTAACGATTGGCAACCTGCTCGTAAAGATTATCGTATGCAAAAAGCAGAAAATGGCAATTATTTTTTGGAAATAGATAGTTTGAAACAAGGAGAGAGCATAGCATATAAATTTACGCAGGGGAGTTGGCGCAAAGTAGAGAAAGATAAGGACGGCAAAGATATTCCTAATCGCACGCTTATCGTTCAAAATCAGGCTATTACATATCACACTATTGCTAATTGGGATAATATGACAACCGACCCTCAAACTGTGGGGCATGTACAAGTATTGAATGCTGCCTATTTCATGCCTCAACTCAATCGTACTCGGAGAGTATGGGCTTATCTGCCACCCGATTATTTTTTGACGCAAAGACGCTACCCTGTGATTTATCTGCAAGATGGGCAAAATCTCTTTGATAATACCTTGGCTTTTTCGGGCGAATGGGGCATAGACGACACCATGGAAAGCCTGTTTGCGGGAGGAGACCCTGGCGCAATCGTGATAGGGATAGACAATGGTGCGCAAGATAGGCTCAATGAATATTCGCCTTGGAAACACCCTACACATGGCGGCGGCGAGGGAAAAGCCTATATGGAGTTTCTTGTCAAAACCCTAAAACCGCATGTAGATTCTGTTTTTCGTACCAAAGCAGATAGGGAAAATACCGCGCTTGGCGGCAGCTCAATGGGTGGCTTGATTTCCATGTATGGAGGTATGCAATACCAAAATATTTTTAGCAAATTATTCATTTTTTCGCCTTCTTTTTGGTTTTCGCAAGAAGCTTATACACAAATCGAAAAAACAGGGCATCAGTTTCCGATGAAAATATATCTCCTCTGTGGCACGCCCGAAGGCAATGGCTCTGTGGTCAAAGATATGAAAAAAATGTATGAGACTTTGCTAAAAAATGGCTTTTCTACGCAAAGTGTCAAGTTTGTAGAAAAAACAGATGGGCAACATAGCGAATGGTTTTGGCGGCGAGAATATCCCGAAGCCTACAAATGGCTATTCAATTCTCATGCGATTGCTACCGATTACAGCCTCACAGATAACCTTCCTTTTCGCCTTTCGCCTACGCCATTCACAGATACTTTGCATATTGCTTGGGAAAAAGCACCTGAAAAATATGGTGTAGCCTTGTTTAATTCTTTTGGGCAAAATGTGTTTTTTCATCAATATGATACACAAAATGCCGTCATCAATACCCAAAAATTAGATAAGGGAGTTTATTTACTTGTTGTAGATATAGATGACAAAACCTTCCGCAAAAAAATACTGAAACTATAAGCAAAGTGATGTCTATCAATAACACAAGGGGAAATCTGTCTTGAATGTTCAATATATTTTTGTAATTTTGTCTCATAAAAGTAACGTATGGAAAACCAAAAATATCCGATTGGCTTGCAGTCTTTCTCCGAAGTTCGGGGTGGGCAGTATTTGTATATAGACAAAACAGAAGGCGTTTACAATCTCGTAAAAGAGAAAAAATATGTATTCCTATCTCGCCCTCGTAGGTTTGGTAAATCTTTGTTTTTGAATACCTTAAAGTCTTTTTATCAAGGTAGAAAAGAACTTTTTGAGGGGCTTTTTATCTATGATAAAATGCCTTTTGAGGCGCATCCTATTATTCATATATCTTTTGACAAATTGGATTATGCAAAATATGATTTAACGGAACTACTCAAATATGAATTACGAAAAATTGCTTCTCTGCATGAAATCGCCTTAGAAGGTGTACATCTGAAACAATTTTTTTATGATTTATGTGAAAAACTTCACGCCAAAACAGGCAAAAAAGTTGTAATTTTAATAGATGAATACGACCACCCGATTTTGCATTTTCTCGAAAAACTCAATTATGACAAAGCCGAAGAAATGCGGGAAACAATTCGGGATTTTTATTCGGTAATCAAAAGTTTGGACGACCATATACAGTTTTTTTTCCTTACAGGCATTTCTCGTTTTACCAAAGTTGGGCTTTTTTCGGTCTTAAATAATATTGATGATATTTCTTTTCAGAGGAAATATGCCACGATTTGTGGTTATACACAAACCGAATTGGAAGTGTATTTTCTTGAAAAAATCGCAGAAATTGGACAGGAACATGGCATAAGTTATGAGGCTTGTATCGAAAAAATCAAAGTGATGTACAATGGCTATTCTTGGGACGGGATTCAGCGGGTGTATGCACCTTTTTCGACTTTGAAGTTCATGTCAGAAATGGAATTTAAAAACCATTGGTTTACAACAGGTACGCCACATTTTTTGCTCAAACTATTGAGTCCCAAATTTCAATATCAAGTAGAAGATATTTGGGTAAGTGATACCTTGTTTGATAGTTATGAAATTCGCAGACTACACCCAATTTCTTTGATGTTTCAAACAGGATATTTAACCATAAAGGAAAAAAAAGGAGACAATCGCTATTTGCTTAATTTTCCTAATCAAGAAGTGCGAGAGGCTTTTTTGCAGTTTTTGGGGGGCGAATATGCGAAAAAACAGCCCTATAAAATGGATAACTAGGTATATGATTTTGTAGATGTGTTGAAAGACGCTGATATTGAGCGTATTCCCAAAATGATACATAACCTTTTTGCCGATATTCCTTATCATTTATTCAAAGACAATCACGAAAACTTCTATCATGCCATCACTTTTATTGCGATGAAATTGGTAGGAATCCACATTTTGTGTGAGCAAGCGCACAAAGATGGGCGCATTGATGCCATTGTACATACTGACAAGTACATTTATATTTTTGAATTTAAAATCAATTCCACCGCAAAAGCTGCTTTGCAACAAGCAAAAGACAGAAACTATCATGTTCCTTACCTTCATTCGGGCAAACAGATTTTCATTTTTGGTATCAATTTTTCGCAAGAGAAAAAAGGGATAGCGGACTGGGAATATGAAATGATTAGCGAATAAACACTTACGATGAACACAAACATTTTACGAATTTTACAACACCTTAAATCGGAATAGATAACCCAAAAATAACCTGATGTAAGGAAAAAAAATGAATTTATTTCTATAGGGGCGGTCGTTTAGTTAGTTGAGTATTGAACTTGCCGAAATACTGCCATTAAATCTGGTTTTGCCAAAGCATATTATAGGCGGTTTGGCAGGCTCAAAATTCATGAAAAAACAACAATCACGAATTACCTTTCAGATAATTCGTGATTGCTGATGACAATATGATAAGAATTGATAGCAATAGCTATCAACTTCTTGTGCTGAGCTTGGCCGAAGCATCAATTATCAACCTTCAACTATTTTACTGATCTCTTTGCAAAGAATGTTCAGTAGAAATCTTATGTTGAAGTGTTTGCAAAGCATGAATTACGACTTCTGGACGAGGCGGGCAACCTGGAATATAGACATCTACGGGCAAGAAATTATCTACGCCTTGAATTACGCCATATACACGGTGCATTCCACCTGATGAGGCACATGCGCCCATTGCGATACACCATTTTGGGTCGGGCATTTGGTCCCAAACACGTTTGATGGCGTGCGACATTTTGAAAGTAACCCAACCTGCCACAATCATCACATCTGCTTGACGTGGAGAGAAGCGAAACACTTCGCTACCAAAACGAGAAACATCATATTTTGGTCCTGCAAATGCCATCATTTCTATCGCACAACAAGCCAAACCCATCGGCATAGGCCAAGCGGCGTTTGAACGAGCCCAGTTTGTAACGCTATTGAGCGTAGTAAGTGCGAAGCCTTGTGTGTTGAGAGATTTTTCTATTGAAGACATATTGTATGAGTTGAAAATTGAATTTATGGAATTATTTTGGTATTTTGTTCAAATAGTTCTATTTGATATGTTTCCAAAAAATTTATGGCTAAATCTGTAATTGCTGTATTTTTGTGTGGATATGTAGGAGGTGTACAGATATAGGCTTCTATTGTATAACCTTCAAAAGCCAAAGTATCTGTTTGCCCAAGTTCATCTCTCAAAAAACATATCATACTTTCTATTTGTTCGTAAGCTTTTTCTCTATTTTCTCTTATTGTTTTTATATTCGCTAAAGGGTTAGCATTTAGCTTAAATTCTATAAAACAAATGCACTTTTCATGTCCAAAAGCCGCATCACACTTTTTTAGATAGGTAGCAGATAATGCTTTTCCATTTCCCACAAAGCAGCCATCTATTGCCCAAAGTCCTATTTCTTTTTGAGAAGGATTAATGACTTGAAAGCAATTTTGTTCTTTATATTCTACTGAAACAGCTTCTCTTACAAAAATCGTTTTTCCTACGATTTCCTTATCTTCTAACAAAATATCAGCATCATTATTTGTTGAAAAGCAATTACTTGGCACTCTTGATGGAAATTTTCTACCTAATATATTAATAAATTCTTTCATGTCTTATCCCCTCAAAGTACTTGCGTGTAAATTGTACAAAAACTGAAAATCGCTACCTAATATATCCGAAACTGTATCTAAATAATTTTGTTTAATTGTTCCTGTTTTTTTATTGAAAATATTTTCACAATATTCGCTATCTTCTATCAACGAATTGCCCAAAGAATATGCTGCAAAATTTGCTGGATTTATATGAAAAAGATTTGGAATATATGCTTCTATTGTATCTTTATGTGTAGCATTTTTAGCAATTACTCTTGTCGCAAATAATAAATTGTTTAAAACGGTCAAAATATAAGGACTGTGGGTAGTAATAATGAGTTGGTTTTTGGGATTAATATTCAACATACTCACTAATACTTCCATTAACTGCTTTTGTGCTACAGGAAACAAATGTGCTTCGGGCTCTTCTATAACACGCAGAATATTCTGCTTTTCTATTATAGACAATACCAAATCCTGCAAAATCCTTATGACTTCTTTTTGCCCTGATGAGCCATCTTTTAGGTAAACAAATTGCCCATTTTGAAAAAGAATTTTTTCTCCTAACTCATCTATCCTATATTTACCTTTTAAAATTAAGTCTATCTTATTGAGAAAATCTTGAGATATAGATACATCTTCTTCAAAGTTCGTCATCAACTCCTTAAATCCTCCTCCATACTTTTTGAATACCTCTTTAATACGCCTTGTCTCTCTCAGAAAATCTATCATTAAATTTTCATCTATGGTTTGTGTCTTAATTTCTGTGATATTTTTACGCTGCTCTTCTATTAATTGACTTAAACTCAGCTCTAAATATCCTTCAAAAGTAGTCTCATAACTTACCGTAGTTTCTCTACCTGCAATAGCATATAAACTGCTTGTATGATGATTTCCAAATGTGCTATCAAATAACTGTGAAATTTTTTGTAGTGCTAATCGTTTTTGGTCATCTAATAAGAACCTCTCTATCCCCAAATGATTAGAAGATGTTCTCTCTTCTATCCGCTTTATTTCTCTCTTTAATGCCTGTATTTCTGATAAAAACGATTCATGAAAAAAATTATAACTATACAAGACAGAAATATTTATATCGTTTCCTAATCCTGCTAATTTTAGACTTAAATACCTATCTTTACTGTAATAATAGGTAATTTCAAAATCAGATAGGTAAACGGAAGTACCAAAAAGAGATAGGAATTTTGTTTTTATCGGTCTTCGCACTTCAATCGTCAATTTTTCCCATTCTTTCAGTTTATAAACGATATTAAAAAATTCTGTTGATAACGATTTGAAAAAATAAATCAATTTGGCTATCGTGCTTTTTCCACTCGCTTGTTCCCCTATTAGTACAAGTATATCTTTGATTTCTATTTCTGCATCTTTAACAGGTCCAAAATTTTTAATGACAATCTTTTGCATATTTTTTCTTTTAAACAACACCTTTCATTCTCACAAAAGTAATATACATAGTATCAACGGGCATTTTTCCTGCTGCACGAAGGCAAGCGTTCATTTGTCCTGTGTGATACGTGGCATGGTCTATCAAATGCGAGACAATTTCAGGAATTGTATTTGTATAAGTTTCGCCATTGCGCTGATAAGTAACAGATTCCACAGGCGGGTTTTGCATAATGCTTTCCCAATCCTTATTTTCTACTTTCCATTCCGCAAAAATGACAGGCAAAGGTACGCTTGTATCTATCTCAAAATCAAATTCTTGGGCTAATACACGAGTGCGCCAAGCCCTTTCTGCCAGGACATTGTGGCGAATATGCCAGTCAGCCCTGCTTTCCGCCTCATTTGTCAAATCGGCTACCCATTCGCCCAAATATTTCTCCAAACGAGCTACTCGCCAGAGGTGAAATTGCCAGTTTTCAGTCATCAGTTTTCAGTGAACAGTTTTCAGTTAGCAGTGAACAGTTTTCAGTTAGCAGTGAACAGTTTTCAGTTAGCAGTGAACAGTTTTCAGTTAGCAGTGAACAGTTTTCAGTTAGCA
>JAAFHL010000450.1 GCA_013298365.1 Bacteroidota bacterium
CAAGCTAATGCAAGTGATGTTGATGGGACAATTACCAAAGTGCAATTCTACCATGGAACGACTTTGTTAGGGCAGGATTTGACTGCACCTTATAGTTTTGCTTGGGGAAATGTAGCCATTGGTACTTATACAATTACCGCAAAAGTAACAGACAATAGCAATGCTGTTACAAGTTCCGCCCCCATTACTGTTGTAGTTGCGACAAATGTAGCTCCTACGGTAAGTCTCACATCTCCCACAAATGGCGCAACTTTCACCGCTTTGGCAAATATCAACCTTAGTGCAAATGCAAGCGACAGTGATGGTACAATTAGCAAAGTCCTGTTTTATAGGGGTACAACCTTCATTGGTCAAGATGTAACTGCTCCTTATACTTTTTCTTGGACAAATGTAGCCGCAGGAACTTATACGATTACGGCAAAAGCCTTTGATAATAATAACGCAACTACAACTTCTACTGCTCGTACAATTACCGTTTCTATCCCTGCCAATAATGTTTTGCCTACGGTAAGTTTCACTTCACCTGCCAATAATGCTACCTTTTCGCCTGCACCTGCAAGTATTGTTATTGCTGCAAATGCCGCTGACGCAAACGGAAGTATTCATAAAGTAATGTTTTACAATGGTGCTACCTTATTAAACACAGACTATACAGCACCTTATACTTATACTTGGACAAATGTAGTAGGCGGAACTTATACCCTCAAAGTGCGTGCAATGGACAATAATGGCGCATTATCCGCAGTTGCACAACGCACAATTACCGTTTCGGGTGGGGCAACAGGTTCAAGCTGCTCTTCGCCTCAATATATAGCAGGAGCAACCTATACCCAAAATATGCTGGTACAAAATGCTGGAAATGAATATACCTGCAATGTACCAGGGTGGTGTGCAGGTTCAGCACAATATTATGCGCCAGGCACAGGTAGTAATTGGCAACAAGCTTGGACATTGAATGGTGCTTGTATGCAAATTGTCAATGGAAATGCGCTGCCAATTGTTAATCTTAGCGCACCCAACAATAATGCAGCTTACACCATTCCTACAAGTCCTATATTAACAGCAAATGCCTCCGACACAGATGGAACAATTAGCAAAGTGGAATTTTTCAATGGAACAACTTTATTGGGGCAAGATGCTACAGCACCTTATAGCCTAACGCTTACAAATGCTGCTGCGGGGATTTACACAATTACGGCTAAAGCTACCGACAATTGGGGAGGCACAACCACTTCTTCCCCCATAACCCTTGTCATTGGCAGCAATTCAACGCCTTGTACACGTCCTGCTTGGGTTGCAACAAGCATCTATATTGCTAATGATACTGTCTCGTATGCAGGAGTAGTTTATAGGGCAAAATGGTGGACACAAAATGAAAACCCTGCAACGACCAGTACAAGTGGCGCATGGGCAAATGTAGGAAATTGTGGAAGTAGCGCAAATATTCGTTTTGCAAATCCTAGCCTCAATATTCCTGTAGAAATATTTCCTAATCCTGTAAACGACATTTTGCAGATTAAGGTAAGTGAAATCATTGATAAGCAAATAGATATAGCCATGTATAATGCCATCGGGGAAAAAGTGCATTTTGAGAGAAAAAACATTGATAATGAGAGAATGAGTACATATATAGATATGAGTCATTTAACACAGGGTATTTATACTTTGGTACTTTCTTCGCCTTCTATTAGAATTGTAGAGAAAGTGGTGAAGGAGTAAGCGACTATAGATTTTTTCGTATAATGTAGGGGCGATTGCTATGCGCTCTTGCATTATGCGAAAAGACACTTATTTTTGACAAAATTTATTCAGGCAAAACCTCACTTAACAATCTTGCCTGCTTAATATAAAATTCTCCTTCTTGTGTAATTTTAAACTCTATATCCACCCCATAATTACGATTATCGCCAAATGCTTTTTGTCTTTCGATAAATTTTTGATGAACCAAAGTAACTTGTGTAGCAAGAATGGGCAACAAATGTTGATATTTTTTATTTTCTACAAAAACAGGGGCAATATTCGAGCGAGACAGCACCTTCCCTACCCTACCCTGCTTTGTATCTATGAAAAAAGATTCTGGAATGGCATTATTATCAGGGCTAACAATCGGATTATCCCCATTTTGTACATTGACCAAAATACTTATTTCGCCATTTGCTTGTGATTGCGTAAGTATCACCCCATTTGCGGCTTCGTCTGGGAAAGCCTCATGTATCAAAATTGCCATTGCCGCTTTTGAATGGTCTATGCCATAATATTCCCTTTCTTGAAATGCCTCCCATGTCCACAATGAAGCATAGACTTTGAGAATTATTTTATTTAAAACTGAATCGGTTTTTTGAGTTTTTAACCCTTCTGAAAGGTACAAACCTGCCCCATTAAAATTAGGCAAATCTTCACAATTTGTGCTGCTGCGTAGGCGAATTTTGGTATTAGGGTAGATTTTATTGAGATTAGTGTTAAGTGAAAATAAGATACTTTCATCAATATGCCCAGCTTTGATGTTTTTTCGGATTTCTGTTAGTTTTGTTTGAATTACTTCTCTGGAAAGACTATCTTTCTGGCGGACTAAATTCAAAATCAAGCTATTAGCATTAGTACCATTTAACATAACGGATTCATATAGGGCAAAACTCAAAGCGTAAGCAGGACGAATGTGTTTTTTATCCAAAAAAGAAAGCAGAAAAGCATAATTTGCCGCTTTTGCCCCCATATATTCTGCCGAGCCAAAAGTTTGCGCATATTGCCCATTAAGGGATATGAGATAGGGCGAATCTGTATTAGGCGTAGGAATTGACAAAGGTTTGGGTTTTCGTTTTTCATTTTCAGCCCTTGCCTCCGCCTCTGTAATTTCCGTAAATATTATTTCTTTTTTAGCAGAAAACGAAAGACGCACCCATTTTCCTAAGTACGTATTTAATTGTGGCATCTCCGCCAAACTTGTATAAAGATTGAGCGTTCCCCTATTTTTTGCTAACAAATTGACATGCGAAAGCGGCGTTTGCGGCACAAGGGTAATGATTCCTGCCACAGGTGGCAATTTATCGGGCATAAAATCCAAGAGAATAATGTCATTTATGCTTGCATGGAATAACTCTTTTTCATGTTGAATCTGTAAAAGCCGCCCTGATGCAGGCATTTCATTCAAAATCTCCATTTTTGATGCCTTAAAATGCGTCATAAGTTTTTGCAAAGAGCAATAATACATGCCATTTTGCGTAAGCGGTTGCGCCAACTTTGTGGTATTAAAATTATTAGTTCCACCAGCCGACAAAATAATGATTCCTTTTGTATGCAAAAAAGGCATTTGCGTCCTTACCAAATCATGTAATTTTTTGATGGTTGCTGCCAAGTCTTCGGGCGAGTCATCGTATTGATAATCTTCCAAACGAATTGCCCAATGAAAAACATGCTCTCCTTTGTCCGAATAAACAAGGGGCTTTTTGCGCAAGTCATAAATAAAAAAAGGTAGATATTGCCTTTTTTGATATGATTTTACCAAATTTTTAAACTCAGGAAACATGATTTTCCTCCCCAAACCTCTATTCACAAAATCAGCATGACCTTTATAAGTTTGGCTATCATACAAATGAATAACAGGTTTTGTCTGCCAATCGCTTGCCACCGCCACCCAAGTAGGGATATTGCTGTATGCCAAAAATTGAAGACTGTCTTGTGCCAGCATTTTTGCGCAAAAAATACAGCAAAATAGAAATAGTTTTATTTTTATCATAAAAGTACTAATAAAACAAGAAGACAAATTAACACATAATCAAACATTTATACGTATCAATAAACTTAATATTAACAAATTAATAAAAAAAATAGTGAAATCTAAAATTAATGCTTGCACAATATGTAACGATTTCCTAATATTGCCCCGTACAAGCAATAATGCTTGTATTTTTTGTTGAATTTACCTATTAACAACATTTATTACATGAAACGATTATTACTGATGATGACCGCTGGAGTCCTGTCTGTAAGCGCACTTGTGGCGCAGATGACAGTATCTGGAAAGGTCACAACCGCAGACGGCGGCACTCCTCTTGAGGGTGTTGAGGTAATGGTGAAGGACATGCAAGCAGGTGCCCTCACCGACAGTGATGGTTCATACAAAGTGGAAGTGCCATCAGGTGGTACTACCCTTGTATATTCCTACACAGGTCGCAAAACCGTACAAGAAACTATCAATGGTCGCAACACAATTGATGTAGCGATGGTAGAAGACATGATGCAAACCGATGAAGTAATTGTTACGGCATTGG
>JAAFHL010000451.1 GCA_013298365.1 Bacteroidota bacterium
TGACAGCGGCGATGAATGGCGCAATTTCGGTTTCTATTCCCGATGGTTGGATTCCTGAGTTTGCTCGCAATGGTGAAAATTCCTTTATCACTCCTGCAACAGACCATCTTTTGCCTGTAAGTCAGCAAGATGATATTGATTATGAGCATATTATGGATATTTTGGAAAACCAAATTATGCCTATCTATTATGATAACCCAAGACGTTGGGCAGAAATCATGATGAATGGTTTGCGTGATGTTGTGCCTACTTTTGAGTCGGGACGTATGGCAGCAGAATATTATGATAGAATGTATAATTTTTGAGTATAGGAAAATATTGTAATTTGCCTTAAAAAGGCAAATGCTGCCCCAGTTTGGAGGAGACTCCAAACTGGGGGGATAGCACAACTTAGCATGTCAATAAGAAAAATTACGCCATTAAGCATATAAATGAAACATCAAAAAACAATTTCTTACGAAATACTCAGTCTTGAATCGCTCGAAAGAGATGAACAAGATTTGTTGGAACAAGCCATGCTTGCCACCGAAAATGCGTATGCACCTTATTCCGAGTTTTTTGTGGGTTGTGCGGTTGCCTTACAAAATGGGGAGATTTTTTTGGGAAATAACCAAGAAAATCGGGCATATCCTTCAGGTTTATGTGCAGAAAGAAGTGCATTGTATTACATAGGTGCGCAAGGTAAGGGCAATCAAATTAAAACCATTGCAATTCGAGCAAGGTGTAAAAATGTGCCTGTTGTGAAACCTATTACGCCATGCGGTGCTTGCTGCCAGGCGATGGTGGAATATGAGGAGCAAAGCAATAATCAAATTGTTGTCTTGATGATGGGAGAAACGGGTAATGTGTTACGCATTGTTGGGGTAAGGCTAAACTTACTGCCTTTTTATTTTGACTTAGCATTTTAAATTTTAGCGATGTGATTTTAACCTTGGTGCTTCGACTTCAGCCGAAGATATAGATTTTCGGTTAAAGCCAAAGCACCAAATTCAACTTAGAAGCCTATTTTTCTAATACAAAACCTTGTGAAAAAGTGTGGTCATCAGAAGTGAGTAGCAGGATATAACTTGCTGCTGGCAAATCACTTATCGAAAAAGTTTGCGTTGTTTCGCCTTGAGAAAAATGCACAGTTTTACTCCAAACCACTTTTCCTGTCAAATCAAAAATCTCAATTCGAGTAGCTAACGCTTTTTCCGTTTTCACTTTCAGATTCAATTTGCCTTGATTGGGATTGGGATAAAGTGCTACATTTGCCGGAAAAGCATGGTCATGGTCAAAAACTGAAACCGTTGCCAAATCATAGTCAGCATAGCTCGAACTAATGGGAATTGCCAAATCTGCAAGCGTGGCTAAGGTCGCTTTTACGACATTTGTCATAAACGTAAAATTGAGCGTCTGTGCAGAATCGCCAGGTGTGTGATAATTTGCATTTCTAAAATCCGCCCCATCTGTCAGCATTAAGGCTTTTTTGCTTGCGTCCCAAAAAGGCGCATGGTCACTTCTGCGCAAGTCAGGCGCAATCGTGCCTGTTCCTGGCACATCGGCTTTTAAGGCACGCAAAGCAGGTACATATTGCGCCGCTACATTGAGAAACTTTGTGCTAAGGCTCGAAGAATTGGTATTTCCGCATACAAAAAGAAAATTCCCCCTTGAACCGTCATTGATAATGTCTTGCGTAGTTTGTGGAAATAAGGTACTAAATCCATTAGGAATAGATTGAGAATTAGGCTGATTAGCATAAAAACCTATCATTTCATAATTCAAAACACCTTGTATATCCTCAAAAGCTTTTATCCCTGTTTGCACATATTTTGAACTTCCTACCAAACCTGCCTCCTCAAAATCGAAGCCAATAAAGCGAATAGAATGTTCAAAGTCGTATTGTGATAATATTCTCAAAACTTCTAACACGCCCGCAACGCCAGACCCATTATCATCTGCCGCAGGTCCCGCCGAAACGCCATCATAATGTGCATCTATAATATAGGTAATCGCTTCATCTTTTGCCCCTTGTTTTCTGCCCAAAATATTTTCGCCTGTATAGGTGCTATACGTAAAATTGTGGATTTCGGTATCAAGCCCATAACGAATGAAATTTGTTTCAATAGAATCTCTGATTTCATTCAAATGTGCAAGGCTATTTGTTACATTTCGTTTTCCTTCTATGTAAGAAAGGTAAGATTTCAAGCTATTGCTATCTACTTGACTTACCATATCTGCAATATCAATAACTTGATTATCAGACGCATAAACCCTTATTTTGGTAGCGAAAATATTTCCTACCAAGCTACTATAATCCCAAACGATAGCTTTCCCATTGCCAGGCGCAACGCCCGAACCCACATCTCCACTTAGGTTGAGGGCAGAAATTTGTTGATAAAAAGTGCCACCATCTTGTGATACTTTGAGCCAAATTCGGCAATTTTGGTTTTCGGCATCTGCCAAATTGTAGTTAATGCTTACCTTTTGCTGTGTTTGGTCCACACTCACACTTTGAATTGATACCGTAGGTTCGGTATTTTGTGCAATCAATTTTATGCTGCACGTCAGGATAAAGAGAAAAAATAACTTCTTCATTTTTGTAAGGAATTATAAATTGTAAAGATAATAAATGAGGTAAATTGCGAAATACCTTCACAATTTACCTTATGATTTTCAGATAACATTGATAACGACATAGAAAATCGGCAGGAACTTCTGACCATAATTTCGCATAAAAAACAATAAAAAAAAATCGAACCCTGTCAGGGTTAAACTCTAACTTACTTCAAACTTCTTCTTTTTACCAAATAATCCGTCAAAACTTTTTCATAACCTTGCGCAATATCAGCTTCTACAAAATCTATATTGAGTTCATGGCATTTTTTCTTAAAAACTGCCGTAAATTCTTGCATTTTTTGCTGATACAAAGGGCGGATTTGATTGGGTTGTACTTCTATTTTCTCGCCTGTTTCCAAATCTTGCAAAATGATAGGACGATTCCCAAAGTCAAAATTTACCTCTGTTTTTCTGTCTAACAAATGAAACATCAAAATCTCATGTTTTGCATGGCGAAGGTGTTGCAAAGCGGTAAAAAGTTCATTCATTTCGCCTATATTGCTAAACAAATCGGTGATAATCACCACAAAAGACCTGCGATGAAATTTCATGGCGACCTCATGTAAGACTTTTGCAGTAGCTGTTTTGTGCGTAAAAAAAACAGTCTCTTTAGAAATTTTTTCCAATTTCTGAAAAACGGGAATCATGCGAGAATATTTGGAGTTCGGCGGTGAATAGAAATTTACCTCCGAATCAAACAAGGTCAAACCCGAAGCATCACGCTGCTGAATCATCAAATAATGTAAAGCTGCCGCCAAATATGCGCCAAATTCCAATTTTGTAATCTTCTCTTTGTCTTGCGGATAGCGCATAGAATCGCTCACATCAAGCACAACTTGACAGCGCAAATTGGTTTCTTCCTCATATTTTTTGAGATAAAGCTTATCCGTTTTGCCATACACTTTCCAGTCTATGTCTCGCAAAGAATCGCCGGTATTATACGACCTATGCTCGGCAAATTCTACCGAAAAGCCATGATTTGGGCTTTTGTGCATACCCGTAATGAAGCCCTCGACAATCATTTTTGCCTTTATGTCTATGCTCGCCAGCTTGCGCACAATCAAGGGGTCGAGAAATGGAATGGTTTGTTTCATGTTTTTGATGTATTTTTTACAAATTTACAAGATTTCTGTCAATTTTGCGTGAAAATGTTTGCTTTTTAAATAGTCAATCCATTTTTTCAATCTCATCACGGTTGGAATCTCTTGCATGAGAAAATGCGCAAACAAACCTTTAAAATCTTTGTCATATTTACTGGTTGTTGCACTTTTGGATTTTTTGATAAGTTCTTTCAAATCCGTAGGAATGTTGAAGCTAGCAAGTTCAATATCAGCTACTTGTGCTTGTTTGAGTATCCACATTTCGATAGCTGGTACAATTTGAATGATATAATGATGCCTATTTTTATGTTTATGAAGCAACATATCTTCACCTTCATACACACAATCAAATTCGAGCAAATAGTCCAATTCTTTTTTGTCTTTATCCACTAATCCTACGCAAAAGTCATCAGCAAATTTTTCTTTCATCACTTTTACCACCTTGCTATTGCCTTTTTGATGGTTATAGCCCGAGCTATTAGGTGGGCAAAGTGTTTCGATTAAATTGGTATCTACATAACACTCTGTGATAATATGGTCGTTGATGTATTTCATGCG
>JAAFHL010000452.1 GCA_013298365.1 Bacteroidota bacterium
CTACAGCTAATGTAAAAGTGGAGGTTGCGCCTAAGCCAAATGCAACAATTGCTGCACCTATCACTACTTTGTGTGAGGGCGAAACAGCAACATTGACAGCAAATGGCGGATTTAGTTCTTCTTCGTATTCTTGGAGTCCAAGCACCGCACTGAATAATACCACAAGTCAGCAAGTTACTTGCAATGGCGCAGGTTTAGATTCTTTGGGAACGCCACCTTACACTTACAGCGTTTGGATACAAGAAGGGCTTTGTACAGATAGCGCAAGTGTGGCAATTATGGCTTACCCGCTTCCGATTGCAGACTATGTGATGTCTAATAAAAATGGTTGTGTGCCTTTTACCATAGTTTTTGGCGAAAATGCAACAGGAGAAACACAATATATATGGAATTTTGGTGATGGTAGCCCCATTTCTAATATGCCAAATCCAAGCCATACCTATACAAGTGCAGGCGATTATGTGGTAAGCTTTACTGCAATGGGTTTAGGTGGTTGCAAAGCAGAAATTAATTCTGCGACCATTTCTGTATCTGATGGGGCTGTGGTAGATTTCACTTCTAATCCCACAGAAAACGATACGCTTAGAATCCCAAATACATCGGTAATTTTCACCGATATTTCGCAGCAAGCCGTTTCTTGGCAATGGGAATTTGGTGATGGCTTGATTTCTTCTGAGCAAAATCCTACCCATTATTTTGTCAATCCAGGTACATATACAGTTACTTTGACTGCGATAAATACACATGGTTGTACAGGGCAAACTTCAAAAAGCTACACAATTGCTGACCCAGATTTGTTTATTCCTAATCTATTTACGCCAAATGGAGATGGGTATTACGATGAGTGGAATATTCAATATAATGGCAAAGAACCTATTTCCATCGTTGTATTTGACCGTTGGGGCATAGAAGTCTTTAATACTACAAGCCTCGAAAAAGGGTGGGACGGCACAAATGCAAAAGGAAAACTGTATTCTGAAGGCATTTATTTCTATACGGTAAAAGTAGCTGACCATATTTACAATGGAAATATAACTTTGATGAGATAGTTTTCTGGTAAATAGTATATCAAAAAAACGTCTTTGCAATTTTTTGCAAAGGCGTTTTTTTCGTCAAAACTATGCCAAAAGTATTTTTTTTATTCTTATTTTTTATATCTTTGCAAATCACATTTTAAATCCTATAAATATGAAAAATTTAACATTACTTTTATTTTTGATTCCTTATTTTTGTCTTGCACAAATGCAAGTTTCAAGTGTTCCTATGACAATTCCTGGTGCGCCTACCACATATAATGCAATGGTGGAAAACGTCTTTAGCGGAATGGGGCAAGTCTCAAATATTCAGATTATCGGTGATACCCTTAATGCGCAAGCGGGTTGGTTTAAAGCACCTAATACTAATTTGATACTGCCATCTGGTATGTTGCTCACAACAGGCGACATAAATGGTGCTGTCGGTCCTAATGCACAAACAGGTTATACAGGCAATGTTACAACAGGTACAGGAGATATGGACTTAACTGTTGCAATGGGTGGTTTAACTTTTGATGCTTTTGCTATCGAATTAGATATTGTACCTTCTGATAGTAATATTTCTTTAGAATATGTATTTGCAAGCGATGAATATATAGAATTTTCGCAAGTAGGTGGTCCTAATGGTATTAATGATGGTTTCGCTTTTTTTATCACAGGCAATAATCCCGCAGGAAGTGTTTACAATAAATATAATTTTGCCTTAGTGCCTAATACAAATCTTCCCGTAACTATCAATAATATCAACTGTGCTTTGAACAGTCAATACTATATTTGTAATGACCAAAATAGTGTTGGTGGATTTGGGGCTGTAAGTTGTAATAATATGTCAGGTTGTCCTACAAATAATGGATTTACAAGCGTTGAATATG
Source organism: Bacteroidota bacterium (assembly GCA_013298365.1). Taxonomy (GTDB): domain Bacteria; phylum Bacteroidota; class Bacteroidia; order J057; family J057; genus JAAFHL01. Next base: position 1,907 of record JAAFHL010000452.1, read on the forward strand.
ATGGGTTTACCGTTCCCCTTAATGCAACGGTTGCAGTTATTCCCAATCAGTCATACCATCTTAAATTAGTCATAGCAGATGGTGCTGACCATATTTTAGATTCAGGTATTTTCCTCAAAAAAGGTACATCAAGTTGTCCCAATAATATCATTGCGCCTGATTTTACCGCAACAATCAATGGTTGTGCCGTAGATTTAACCAACAATTCTACCAATGCCAGCCAATATTATTGGATTTTGGGCGATGGCACAACCGCAAATACAACAAATGTTTCTCATACTTATGCAAATGGCGGAACAAAGAATATATGTTTAAATGCAATGAATGCAACTTGCGATACCATTATTTGCAAACAAATAACACCGCCTCAATCTTACATAAATTTTATCCCAAATGTAAGTGGCAGCCAAGTAAATTTTACCAACAATTCAGACATCGGTCTTTCATATTCATGGGATTTCGGAGACAGTACGAGCAGCACAAGCTATTCGCCTACACATACCTATTGTACTGCGGGCATCAAAAATATTTGCTTATATCCCAGCAACGCTTGCAACAATCCTGTTTGCCTTTCCATCAACATTATCGCTCCTAGTGCATACTTTGCATACGCCATAAACGGATATACCGTTAATTTCAGCAACAATTCTACCCCTACGCAGCATTATTCATGGACATTTGGAGACGGCACCACCGACACAGCGACATCTCCTACCCACACATACGCCACAAACGGTCAGAAACAGGTATATTTATACGCTTTCGATTCATGTTTAATCGCCAGTTTCTGGCAATATATCAACATCACAGCCACACAAAGCATTTCCGAAGCAAACGCCACAAACCTCAATATCTATCCCAATCCCACCGATAATATCCTCCACATTTCCGCAGAAAATATAGCCGACAAAAAGGCTACACTTATCTTATTCAATGGTTTAGGACAAAAAGTATGGGAGAAAGAGACCTTTATTTTTGCAGGAAAAATAAAGGAAAGCATAGATTTACAGCCATTTCCCAAAGGGCTTTATTCATTTTTATTGCAAACAGAACACATTTTTGAGGGGCAAAAAGTGATAAAAGAGTAAGAAAAGTGCTATCTTTGTGGCGAATTACGACAATACACAAATGAAATACTTACAACGTCAGCCAGCCTATCTTTTACTACAAGACGGGCTTTTATTAGAAGGTTTTGCCATTGGCAAAAAAGGCACTACTACGGGCGAACTGTGCTTCAACACAAGCATGACAGGCTACCAAGAAGTGTTTACTGACCCGTCATATTTTGGGCAGATTCTCATCGAAACCAATGCACACATTGGTAATTATGGGATTCACAAGCAAGAATATGAGTCAGCTTCTGCCAAAATTGCAGGTTTGATTGTCCGCAATTTTTCTCGCACATTTTCTCGAGAAGACAGCGTAGAAAGCACCGATTCCTTCCTCAATCATAACAATATTGTCGGTATTTCCGACATTGATACTCGTTTTTTGGTTACACATATTCGGGAAAAAGGCGCAATGAATGCCGTTATCTCTTCCGAAATTTCGGACATTGAGGAGTTGAAAAAGATTCTTGCTGCCTGCCCAAATATGAATGGCTTAGAGTTAGCGACAAAAGTATCTACGCCCCTACCCTATTTCTACGGCGAGCCTACGGCAAAATATAAGGTTGCGGCTTTAGATTTTGGGATAAAACAAAATATCTTGCGTCAATTGGCGATGAGAGATTGTTATATCAAGATTTTCCCTGCCACAACTTCGTATGAAGAACTCAAAAGTTTTGAGCCAGATGGTTATTTCCTTTCAAATGGACCTGGCGACCCTGAACCTATGCACTATGCAATAGGAACAACTAAACAAATTTTGGCAGACGACCAACCTTTGTTTGGCATCTGTTTAGGGCATCAAATTTTGTCGTTGGCAAATGGCGTAGGCACTTTCAAAATGTTTACAGGACACAGAGGCGCAAATCACCCCGTCAAAAACCTGCTCACAGGCAAAAGTGAAATGACTTCTCAAAATCATGGTTTTGCGGTTTCCAATGAAGAAGTTCATAAGTCGCCAAATGTGGTGGTTACACATGTCAATTTGAATGACAATTCTATCGAAGGCATCAGAGTGAGAAATAAAAAAGCCTTTTCGGTGCAGTATCACCCCGAGGCTTCTCCTGGACCACATGATAGCCATTATTTGTTTGATGAGTTTATTCAGTTGATGAAATGATGCCATCTATTTATGTATTACCACACAAAATAAATTTATTATTTTTGCGTGGACTCTATTATGAAATAGCAGAATTGATAGCAGATAAAGTGATTGTGTTAGATTGGTCTCATGTAGAAAA
>JAAFHL010000453.1 GCA_013298365.1 Bacteroidota bacterium
TCAGCTCGTGGAAATAAAAAGGTAAGAAAAAAAGGGCTTTTTTAGCGAAAAATCTCACAAATAGCTTATTTATCGTCTATATAAAAGGTAAGAAAAAAAGCAGATTCCCGCAGAAGTATAGTTAAACAATGTTCACTATCCTTCTGCGAAAATCTGCATTTATATTCAATTCGTTATTATATAGCTATTTTTTCATGCCCAATTCATATTTTATTGCCCCCAATTTCACGTTACTTTTAAAATCTTTTGTACCCTCTATTTCATAAATGGTCAAAACTATGCCTCTGCGCTGATTGGGATTTACCTTGGGCTTAGGCGTGATAGTTACGATTTCGCCATCAACTTCTTTGGTATAAGGCTTTGGCGTAATGACTTTTGGTGGGTCTTTGTCATAGTCTTTTACTTCAAAGGCATAATAATCACCTTTTCCGTCACGAGAAAGATAGGCAACATCTTTCTTTTCAACCACTAATTTGCGGCAATTCCCCCCCACACATACCTCGTATTTATTAAAATCGGGCAAGCCAATAATGCCGCCATCGGGCTTGAAAATAATAAAATCATCACCTTTTTTGCCTTTTTTATCTAACACAAAATAGTCCCCCACCAATGTATGTTTGTTTACAATGGCTTGAATTGCCGTGCCATCTGCCCCAACTTCATCATTTCCTGCTCGTACCAAGGTATGTGTTTTATTTGCTTTGTTTGTAAAGGTCAATTTTTCCACATTCCCTAAATTATCATAGACAAGTTTGCCCTCATCAAAGGTAAAAACATCATTTTCAGGACTATCCAATAGCGTTTTGCGTGTTTTTGTGCCGCTTACCAAGGTAGCAGAATCGCCCAAAATAGCAGGAAATGTAAGTTCTATAATCGCAGGCATCACTGAAACCGCAGTAACAGAACGATTTTTTTCCATGCTTTCCACAAAATCCTTGTCTATCCAGTGTCCTCGATATTTTGCAGTAGAAGTTGATTTTGAAGCCTTTCTGCTCACAGGCTTGGCTTTTTCGCTACCCTTATCTGTTATTTCGTCTGATTTACAAGCACTTATTCCGATTGCCAATAGTGAAAGAAAAAGTATGTATTTGTTCATATTTGGAAGTATTTATTTTGGTTGCAAATATAGGAAAATATCTGATAAAAATGCTACCTTTGGCTCGCAGATTTTTGGATTTCACGCAGATTCTCGCAAATAAAAGAACCCAGATTTTCGCAAATAAATGTAAAACCTGCAAAAAACGTATAAAATAAAACACACCATGAAAATAGACATGCACACACACATTCTCCCTGCTGAACTGCCCCGTTGGGTAGAGAAGTTTGGTTATGGAGGATTTGTACATTTAGAACACAATGCGCCTGGCGTGGCGGATATGATGATTGGCAATAAGTTTTTTCGCCGTATCAAAGAAAATTGCTATAATGAAGCGGTTCGTTTATTGGAACATGCCGAGTTTGGCATTGATTTGCAAGTAATTTGCACGATTCCTGTATTGTTTGCATATTGGGCGCAGGCGAAACACACAGACGAAGTTGCCCGTTTTCTCAACGACCATATTGCAGAAGTGGTGCATAAATATCCCAAACAATACATTGCGCTGGCGACTTTGCCTATGCAAGACCCTGATTTGGCGATTCGAGAGTTAGAAAGGTGTATGCAAGATTCGGCTTTTGTGGGTATTCAAATTGGCACGCATGTCAATGACTGGAACTTGAATGCAAAGGAATTGTTTCCTGTTTTCAAAAGATGCGAAGAGTTGAACGCCTGTATTTTGGTGCATCCTTGGGATATGATGGGTACAAAAGAAATGCCTGATTATTGGCTGCCTTGGTTGGTAGGAATGCCTGCGGAGGAATCTCGTGCGATTTGTTCCATGATTTTTGGCGGCATTTTTGAGCGTTTGCCCAAATTAAGGGTTGCATTTGCGCATGGTGGGGGCGCATTTGCTGGCACAATCGGCAGGATAGAACATGGTTTTAATTCTCGCCCCGACCTTGTGGCGGTGGACAATCCTATCAATCCAAGAGACTATTTAGGGAAATTTTGGGTGGACGCTGCTGTTTTTGACGAAAAATTTCTGCGTTATATCATTGATTTATATGGCTCACATCGGATTTGTTTAGGTTCAGATTACCCTTTTCCATTGGGCGAATGGGTGCCTGGTGAGTTGATTGATAGCATGAATTTGCCTAAACAAGTGTATGATAATTTGATGTATAAGTCGGCGTTGGAATGGATGGGTAAGGATTTTTTATAAAAACGGCTGTCGTTGCGTTGCATTGAGCTGCGTCGAAATGGGTATGTCGAAACGCCGTAGATTCGACAATGTAAGTTGTGTATTGTTTTTACCGTACTGCGATTCTCCAGAATCGCAGCTACTAAGCCATAAAACTTATTTTATCTCACCGCCCCTCCTTTTATTGTGCTACATAACGCAGATACGCTGCTATTTGTTAGCGGCGCTTCTCAAGAATTGCCGCTAACAAATAGCTATTCATAACTTACATTAATTACTTGAAAATGAACTTAATACAAGCCTATTTGTTTTTAAGATGCCACACTTGCGTTATACCTTTCACTATTTTCCTCAATCCATATTGCCACAGAAGCCGCACCATAAAGAAACTTTATTTTAGGGAAATTATCAGGATTTACTTCTTGAACCACACGCCCTGCAACTGTCATAATGTGAGAATCTCCCCATTTTTCTAAATCTGCTAAAAATGTCTCAGTATCGGGCATAGGAGGTGCTGTAAGAATGGTAAATATATATTTTGCAGGATAGTATTTCAACGTTATTTCCACATCGGCATGAGGCGTATTTTGTCCCAAATACAAGGTATGATTGCCTCTTACTCGCAACATATAGTTCAGATACAACAAAGTAATCTCGTGCAATTCTCCTTCTGGCAGAAATAATATATAATTATTTTCTGGCCTCATCGGTGGGATCGGCAAGTCGTCTAAGGCTGCAATCAATTTTTGGCGAATAAGATTGCTTATAAAATGCTCGTTCGCAGGATTTACGTTTCCGGTAATCCATAGCAAGCCGATTCGCTCCAAAAAAGGAAATATCACGTCTTGCATAGAAGACTCTACCCCTCTTTGTGCAAAACATTCTTGAATTACTTCATCAAAATCATGCTCATCTAAGGCTATCATACCCAATAGTAAACGCTGAATATACGTTTCAGACCCGACTACTTCTTTGTACGTATTTTGTACATGTTCAAATCTTTCGGCGTCGGACATTTTGGCAATGTGCGAAATTTTATGCCCATGACTTATCAACAATGATGTTTGAAGTAGATATCTTAGGTCTTTTTCATCATAAATACGAATATTCGTGTCTGTACGCTGTGAGGCGCAAACATTGTATCTACGCTCCCATACCCGCAAAGTATGTGCTTTGATGCGGGTAAGCTGCTCTACTTCCTTGATTGAATATACCGCCATTTTGTTTAAAATTGAGTGTAAAAATGTAAACGAATATATTAAAAAAAAGTTTTGAAATTATGACTTTTGTGATATTTTTTTTTTCAACCAACAAAGCGAAGGATAGCTGTATGTTTGTCGTCTAAATATTGAAATTGAATAATCAAAAAATCTCGCAGGTTTTCAATGATAAAACCTGCGAGAATGCCTATTTTATGCCAAGTTACTAGTAGTCATTTTTCTATCCACCTTTTTTACCAAACCACATAATACATTGCCTGGTCCACACTCCACAAACTCTGTTGCGCCATCTGCCAACATCTGCACCACACTTTGCGTCCAACGTACAGGCGCAGTAAGCTGCATCAATAAATTATGTTTGATTTCGGCACTTGAAATATGCGCTTTTGCCGTAAAGTTTTGATAAACAGGGATTTTTGCATCGCATATTTCTGTTTTCTCAATACCTTCTGCCAATTCCAAACGAGCGGGCTCCATCAAAGGAGAGTGAAATGCACCATTTACCGCCAATTCAATGGCACGTTTTGCGCCTTTTTCTTGTGCCAAAATGATGGCACGAGCAATGCCTGTTTTTGTACCCGAAATCACCAACTGTCCTGGCGAATTATAGTTTGCAGGCACAACAATGTCATCTGTTATTTCGGCGCAAACGGCTTCTACCGTTGCATCTTCCATGCCCAAAATCGCAGCCATTGTACTTTGCTGCATATCACAGGCTTTTTGCATCGCATTTGCCCGAATAGCTACAAGTTGCAAACCCGCTTCAAAAGACAATGCGCCTGCCACAGCTAA
>JAAFHL010000454.1 GCA_013298365.1 Bacteroidota bacterium
AAGTCTTAAAACATGGTTACAAACAGATTTCGATTTTTAAAGCTGGATTTGAAAGAATTCAACTTTCGCTCTTACGAAATCATGATGAATTCAATCAGCTCGTACTAAAACTGTCGTATAGTTAGCCGAAAATGTTAAGTTTCCCTTTTCGTAAAATGAATACGAAGCATGAAAAATGTAAACGATTTCCATTTTCCTCAATCCTCCTCTATAATCAACTCTGCATCTTTCTCCCAAATTTCCATTTCGCAGGGTTTGCAGTTGAATTTTAGTTTATATTCCACCGTTCCATGTTTGAGGGTAAGCGGCTCGGCGAGTTTTTCGCCCATTGTGCTGCGTTGAAAACGGGGACATTTGCCCAATTCGTACTTTACACAATATTTTGTAACCATTACCCGAGATTTGCCTGGGTCCCATTGCAATTCAAATGCTTTTTCTATTTGTGTAACCCCATGACGCTTGTAAAAGGCTCTTGCAAATTTGTTAGATACATTATAAGTAAAATCTAATTCCTTTACAGGATAAGGATGGTCGGTTTTGGCAACAGGCTGCCCCTCTCTTTGATACGCTTGAATACGAATTTCCGCCAATTCTGCCAAGGCTAACCTGCGTATTTCATTTACTTTGGAATTGGGTAAAAACCATTTTTCCGCAAAATCTATTTCAATTTCATCTGCTATAAAAGGCGTATTGCCTGTTTTTCCCAAATTTTGACGAATATTTTCTATCAAACCGTTTGTGTTTTTCGCTGCTTCTTTTGGCGCATCAAGCTTTGCGGTAAAAGTATGTCCATCTTCGTCTATTACTTGCAAAGAAAACCCTGTTTCTGTATCCGTAAAACGCATTTTTACGCCAATTTTCCGAACAGCACTGTTTTCATTTTCCACCATTCGGGTAAACTCTGCATCTAAATTGCGATAGATTTCTGTGCCAACCGCAAGGGATTTAAGCTCATTTGGTATCACAAGCCCATTTGCAATTATATTGACCAGTGTGCCGTCCCCTACACCTTGTTCGTTGATGAAATACAAGCCATCGCCATTGTTAAGCAATTCGTAATTTTCGATATGATAGCCACTGCCCTTTATCGCTAACAATTTGCCAATATACTGCCCTTGCGATTTTGGGCTTTCCCATGAACCGATTTTTGCATGGCGTTCATTGACAAAATAATCGGTATAGCCACGGTTAAAACTGCGGTCAAGGGCGGGTTCATAATTGTAAAAAGTGCGCCCTGATGAGGCTTTTTCAAAACTTTCTGCATTTGCTTCCAGAAAGCCATCTAATTTTTTTCGTAGATAAGAAGTGTTATTTTTGACATAGACAAGGTCTTTCAAACGTCCTTCTATTTTAAAAGAACAAATGCCTGCCTTGATGAGATTCGGCAATTCATTGCTCAAATTCAAGTCTTTGATAGAAAGCAAATGACTGTTTTCTATAAGTGTATTTCCTTTACCATCAATGAGTTGATAAGGAAGACGGCAATTTTGGGCGCAAGAACCCCGATTTGCGGAACGTTCGCCATTTGCAACGCTCATATAGCAATTCCCACTAAATGACACACACAAAGCACCTGTAACAAAAAACTCTAATTCCACATCTGTAGCCTCATGAATTTCCCTGATTTGGTCTAAATTCAGTTCACGTGCCAATACCACCCTTTTGAGACCCGCATCAGCCAAAAACTTGACATGGGCAGCATCACGATTATTGGCTTGTGTGCTTGCATGAATGGCGATAGGTGGCAATTCCAACTCCAACAAACCCATATCTTGAATGATAATAGCATCTACCCCGATTTCGTACAAGTCCCAAATCAATTTGCGACAGGGTTCTAACTCATTGTCATACAAGATGGTATTGACCGTAACCAACACTTTTGCTTTAAACAAATGCGCATATCTGACCATTTCTGCGATGTCCTCCACCGAGTTAGTCGCATTTGTGCGTGCGCCAAACAAGTGCGCACCCATATAAACGGCATCTGCACCTGCGTTGATGGCAGCCATACCTTGATATAGGTTTTTGGCAGGAGCCAAAATTTCGATTTTTTTTCTCATCTATAAAGATGTTTATGCTTTGGAAGGGCAAAAATAGTAACTTATGTGGAAAAAAGAAAAAGAAATGTTTTTTTGGGGATTTGTGAATTAGCTTTGAGATAAATTATACTCACACACAAGTCAAGAAGTCGTCACTAATGTGGGGACTTAATACAGGATTCACTGCGCCCACTATTCTGATGATAAGTTGCTGAAACAAAGGGGTATTTCCTATTCTTCATAGTCTATTCCTAACGTATCTTTGACAAACATAGTTCCTTTTAAGTGAGCTGCTTCGCAGCAATACTTAAAAGAACTATGGTAAAATCATTACAGCCATTGTTGATGTTTAAGCGAAGTAACATCCAAGTATCTGCAAGTATTAGCACCCGCTGGTAATGGGTTATTGTAATTGTGTCAAGAATTGTATTAATATGTATTGTGGGGAAAGAAAGCTCCCTTTTTTGCGTTTAGTGAGAATTATTATACTATCTTTGTCCATGAGAAATTTTTTTGAGGCGATGTGTATGTTTTGCCAAGTGTCGCCTAGCGGCTTACGACCCTCACAGCGTTATATAAAAAAAAATCAGATAAGCATTACCTACTTATCTGATTTTTATGTTGTAACTAAAAAAGTGATTTACTGCTGATTATATAGCAAAAACACATACAGATACAACCACAACAAGCCTAAAAAGTGCCAAAATGTTCCTACGACTTCTAAGGTAAGTATCATTCTACCCGATTTGAAGCCACGACTTGCCGTAAGATAGATACCAATACCTACCGCAATGACAGCCGCTATAATATGCAAACCATGCAAGCCCGTAAACATGTAGAAAAAGGAAACGGAATTGTCTATACGAGTTCTATCAACAAAGGTAAGCCCTCCTGCGGTGAGCTGTTTCCATGCCAAAAATTGTCCATATAAAAACAAAACGCCCAGTACTAAGGTAGCAATTTGTGCGTAGAGTGATTTTGTATATTCTTCTTTTTTGGCACAAGCCAAAGAATAATACATCGTAAAACTACTGATAATCAAGGCTATGTTATTCCATATCAAAATAGAAGGCATTTGATACATAATGAGCTTTTCTACTGCTACAAATGAGCGACTTACGATATAGGCACTTGTCAAGCCGCCAAATATCATAATCAAAGTAAGCAGAAATATCCACATAGCAAACTTGTACGGATGTACAATATATTGTCTTTCTTCCATAAAAAAGTTATTTTTTTGTAACGGATTTGGTTCTCGCAGATAAACGCAGATTAGTCCGCAGATTTTCGCAAAGAGCCGTATGTTTTCTAGCTTATAACCACTCAGCCAACAAAAAAGTTATTTGAATGAGGGGCAAATAGAAAAAAGAAGCAAACATCAATTTTCGAGCATATACGTCTTCCATGCTACGGAACAACTTTATGGCATTTAGGCTGTAATAAACGCCACTAAGCGATAAAATGACCGCAGGAACAAGGCTCAACATACCCGACATATGCGGCAAAAATCCCAAAGGAATATGACACAAAGTATATAACAATATCATCAAAGTACTGAATTGAGTCTTTCCTGCTGCTGAGGGCAACATTTTAAAACCTGCTTTTGTATAATCTTCATTTGCCAACCACGCAATTGCCCAAAAGTGTGGAAATTGCCAAAAAAACTGAAAAGCAAATAAGATAAGTCCTTCGGAATCAATGCTTCCTGTAACAGCCGTATAACCAATAAGCGGCGGCAATGCCCCAGGAATTGCTCCAATAAAAACCGAAAAAGGGGAAATTCTTTTGAAAGGCGTATAAACAAAGGCATACGAAAGCAAGCCAATGATGCCCAGTAAAGCCGCAGGCAGATTGAATACATAACCAATGATTCCTACGCCAAGAATGCCCATTGTTACCGCAAAAATCGCAGATTCTTTTACATTGAGTTGCTCGGTAGGCAAAGGACGATTTGCGGTGCGTTTCATCAAAGCATCATATTCTTTTTCAAAAATTTGATTTAAGGCATTTGCGCCACCTGTGATAAAATAGCCTCCAAGGGTGATGATAAATAGATGCCAAATAGAAAAATTTTCTTTTGCCGCCATTGCATAGCCAAAAGCAGCGGAGAAGGAGACAAACATTGCCAACCTAAACTTTGTGAGGGCAATATACGCCTTTGCTTTTTGAGGAATTGTAAGTGTTTGT
>JAAFHL010000456.1 GCA_013298365.1 Bacteroidota bacterium
AAAAATACTAATTTTTTTATTCTTGATGACTTGGGAGGTATTTCAGATGAAGAATTATATAAAAGATTATTAAACGCATTTCCTAATTGGTTAAAACAACTTAAGTCATGATTAATATTTTAAGAATAATAGGGTTGTTCTATATTTTAGGCGGTTTTTACCTTATATTTAGGTATGAAGACCCTCTAAACACTACCATAAAATCTATTTTAGTTATGCACGATTCATTAAGCAAAAAGCAAGATGAGTGCTGTAGTATGATTGACAGAGAAGTGACAAAAATTACTGTTACACAAAAAAAGATTCAAGAAGATGTAAGAAACTTACAAGATAAGACCATTATTGAAGAAAAGATAAGAAGGTTAAAACAAAAACTTAATAATTGCTCAAATTGTGAGTATGACAGTAAACCCCAAAGGGATAGGGTTATTGAAAATTCTGATATTGAAGATAATTATTACTTTATAGACATCAAGGACGCACAGAGGAAAACGATTTACTTTGGTTTAAATCAATTTATTATAGATAATTTTAGTGAAAAATATAGCACCTCATTAGGCGCATTTATGAATGACATGGATTTCTTGAAAATGCAGCAAATCCCCTTTACTATTTATGTTTTGGGAGCGGCAGACAACGTTAATCGCCCAAATAATTGCTTAGGCAATCCTGCTCAAAAAATAAGAGAAAAAGGAGAAAAAGGAATTCGCTTGCATATCCAAGTCCATAAACCTATTAACCAAAACCAAGAAGAATTTAGCCAAAATACTTATGAGATGTCAATAAATGAAAGTTGTTATAAAAATAGTGATTTACCAAATCTAAGAGCATCTTTTATGGTTAAAGAACTATCTTTGTATAATTTAAACGGCGAAATTTTACAAGGTAATGTTTCCAAACAAAAAGGAAACGAGGTTGATAGAAACGTATCTATAATTTTACATATTCCAAAAAATTCAAAATATTAAACTATGTCAAATCATTATTTTGGGAGTGAAACATTTCAACGAGTTGTCGACTTAGCTAAATGGAGTTTTGATATGCCTATGAGTCAGGCAGTAAAAAAACTTCAATTAGGCAAAATAGCTGAATTAATACTAATAATATTTGCAGTACTTTTTGCAGATACTACGATTATTCTTTTTGCTTGTTGTGCTGTAGGAATAGCTTTTGTAATTGGGTTATTATACATAATAGCAATGTGGATACCTGGAGCTTATAGAGCAATAATTGCATATTTTAGTCGAACATAAAAATAAAAATCGCAGAACAAAAATATTCCCGCAAATTTTCGCTAACCCAACCCACAAGGCGAACAGCGCAGCGAAAAAATCGGGAATATCGAGCGTTATGCGAGGTAAATCAAAAAATTATTTTATAATGTCTAAAAGATTCCTTAATCCATAATGCCTACACAGATAGCCAGATGTTAAAAAATCTACCTTACCAAATCCAGTTAGAGCGAATTTATCCGCCATTTCTTTAGTAATAGCTTGCTGACTATAATCCGCAAACCGCTCCGCAATTTCCGATAATGGTAGTTTTTCCAACCACATTAAAAGTTTTACGCTATTCCGAATCTCTCTAAAATCAATACTTAATGGCATTATTTTCCTAATAATAGACTCCTCTTTTACCGAAGCCCAGTGATTGCCTATTAAAAAATCCCTTTCTGATTCTTCAACTCTAAGCGAATAGCCTTTTAATCCTTTTCCTCGAAAATTTGGAAACACCTTAACAACTCTAAAAAGCGAAACACCGCATCTATTTGGGTATTCGACTAAATCATTTATTTTATATTTCATAAGTTGAAAAAAAAACGCATAATACTTTTATATATGCCTATGCTTGCAACCCGAACCGCAACCCAACACACAGCAAGCACAGCACATATTCCCATCATTAGTAGCAAGAAGTTAATATAAATCCTCGCTAAAAAGTTGTGTACTACTAAATTTAAGTTTTTCGATTTGCTTTGCTTCGATTGCTATTTTTGCGCCCTCAAGCCTATCAACAAATCTATTTTTGTTTGTTAAAAAACCCTGTTCAGATTCTCCAACCTCACAATCTCTTTTGCCTGTCATTGCGCACATTTGATATAAACAATGTGCGTGTCTGAAACCGCAAAAAACAATACCATTCGGAATATTTACGGGATTGAAAACAGGTGTTTTTAAATCCTTGTACCATATTGCGCTGCAAATTATTTTTTCCATAATAAATAAATAAGCTACTAACATTTATGCTACTGCCCATGCTTGTGAATCATCGCACAGGCTAAATCGCCACAAGCACGTCAGTAGCATTTGTCATTATTTGTCATTGGGATTTGGAATGTCAGTTTCCACAAGCCTATCTATTTCATAGATTTTGTCCTGTAGTCTTCGCTGCATCTCTGCCATTATTATTTCTATCGCCTCTTTTTCGCCCAATAACCTGAAATATTTCAAACGAAGTTCATGTACTTCTTTATCTGTTTTTACTTTCATAAAATAAAAATTACAAATAATACTTGCATTTGCGCCCATTTTGCCTAACCAATGCTGCAACCGAAATGGGCAAAAAACGGCTGCAAACGCCTACATTATTCGCTATTGAATTAATTTAGGTTTCATTTTTTGGAACTTGTCTAAATCAAAATAATAGTAATGTTCTTCCCTTCGCTGTCCATTTACCATTGGACATAATACGACTTCATTATCTCGTCTTATGAGAACAAAAAAAGTATCAATAGTCCTTTTCAAGCCTTCAGGAGCGTTTCCTAAATATGGGTCAATTTCATACTTTTGCCCTATTTCGATACCTTGTGTACCAGCACATGAGACTAATAAAATCAACGAAAATAAAATAATAATAAAATTTTTCATGTAATAAAAATTAAAAATACCTGTAAAAATAAAAAGCAAATAATATGACAATAGCCGCCAATTTGCCCAAATCCAACCCGCAAGGCAAACGGGCAAACTGCGGCTATTTTGTCATTAGTGGTAATCAAATACCAAATTGAGTTTTCCAAAAAAAATCATGTTCATTGTAATTACTTCCGTTTTCAGCCCAGTAATCACTTATGCAGGATAGTTCAAAATTTGGAGGTAGAAACCTTCCTGTAATATCTTGCGAATTTGTTAGGCATATTACCTTAACCGCATATTTACCTAAAATTTGGACGGCTAAGTCCACAAAGTTACTGTCGCAATCATCTATAATTATTACTTCTGCTTTGCCAAAGTCTAAGCGGTTCTTACGCTTAGCCCTCAAGTATTGAGCTGATGTGTGGCAAAATTTATCGGGGGAAAAACGGGACATCTGGAATCCAAAATTAGTTTTTCCCGAAGCATAACTACCTTTCAAAATGAGGCATTTTGTTTCGTTGTGAAGAAAATCATTCACTTTTTCAATGAGAGAATTAAAGTCCATTTTTTGTTTAATTAGAAATTATTAATTTAGAAATAAAAAATCCACTAATATCACGCTGCCCGCCCACTTGCAAAAATCAACGCTCAAAAGCCAAATGCAAGTGGCGTGCAGCTTATCATTATGCTCAATATGAAGAAAAACGATTATCTCCAAATTGGCATTTGGTTGCGGTTGAGTTTTGTCCAAACATAGTACAACATTTGTTCACATGTCTGCAATCCGAACATTTTTTACCATCGGGCAATAGCATTCTGTATTGGTCTCTGTGGTCTTTCGTTCCTAATGTGTAGCGGTCATCTACCCTTTCAACCGACTTTTGGGGAACTATATAATTGCAAAGGGAAATACTAAATAATACAATAGATTCGCTTTTTGGGTAGATGTATTTACAGAAGATATGCTTGTCGTCAAATACAAGTTTTACCTTTTTATTGCCCGAAAATTTAGCCGTAATTGCTTCGTTAAACTGCTGAAAAGATTCCGACTTTCGCCAAATTTCCTTTGCAATATTCTGAATTTCAATATGCTTATTGTTTTCAGTGTCATTTACAGAAAATCCATATGTTGTTTTTAAAGACATAAAATTAAATTTAAAAGCGAAAAAATGAGCATAACAGTTATGCCACCGACTACCCTTGTTTCCTCTACACAGCCTAAACGCACAAGGGCAGCGTTGGCATTTGTCATTAGTAGAAAATTAGTATAAACATAGCACCCAAAGTACTACATGGTTGGGGACTTCCATTGTATTAATCACCCACTCCTATTCTAAGGCAAATTAATTAAATATTACTATTCCAAATCAGC
>JAAFHL010000455.1:0-2995 GCA_013298365.1 Bacteroidota bacterium
AGAGACCCTCGAGTATTGGCATTTGGGGAAGATGTGGGGCAGTTAGGAGATGTAAACCAAGCCTTTGCAGGCTTGCAAGCCAAATATGGTGAAGTGCGCATTTTTGATACAGGGATTCGGGAAGCTACCATTATGGGGCAAGCTATTGGCTTGGCACAAAGAGGTTTGCGCCCTATTGCAGAGATTCAATATTTGGATTACTTGCTATATGGTGTACAAATCTTATCTGATGATTTGGCTACTTTGTTATGGAGAACAAAAGGCGGACAAAAAGCCCCTGCGATTATTCGTACAAGAGGACACAGATTGGAAGGTGTTTGGCACGCAGGCTCACCAATGGGCATGATTTTGGGTTCTTTGCGTGGAATGCACGTACTTGTGCCTCGCAATATGACACAGGCTGCAGGTTTTTATAACACCTTAATGAAGGCAGAAGAACCTGCTTTGGTAATTGAAGTATTGAATGGCTATCGTTTGCGGGAACGTTTGCCTGACAATGTTGGCGAATTTACCTTACCTTTGGGCGTTCCTGAAGTAATCAGAACCGGAAAAGACATTACTTTGGTAACGTATGGCGCATGTTGCAAGGTGGTTTTAGATGCTACAGAGCAATTAGCCGAAGTGGGAATTGACTGTGAAGTCATTGATGTTCAATCACTTTTGCCTTTTGACATTCATCACAGCATTGTGGAGTCTTTGAAAAAAACAAATCGCATTATCTTTATAGATGAAGATGTGCCAGGTGGAGGAACAGCTTACATGATGCAGGAAGTACTAGAAGTGCAAGGCGGTTATCGCTATTTGGATTCTGACCCTAAAACCTTGACATCTACCGCACATCGCCCTGCGTATGGCACAGATGGCGACTATTTTTCTAAGCCACAGGTTGAACATGTATTCAAAGTTGCTTACGAAATGATGCATGAGTTCAATCCAAAAGATTATCCTTTGTTTTATTAATATTGAGAAATAATTTCAAGCTGCTGCTGCAAATGTATGTTTGTAGCAGCAGTTTTTGCATTGGTATCATTCCTTATATATCAAAGTATCCATGGCTTTCTCGTAAAAAAATAATGGAATAAAAAGGTTAAATTTTACCACAAAGTTCACAAGGGATTCACAAAGAACACAAAGATTTATAGAAAAATAGACTGTTTTGTGTTCTTTGTGCTGGCTTTTCTGGTTCTCTGACAATTTTTGTGGAGACAAGCCTCAAAGCAGAGATTTTTGCGTAACGTAGGGGTTGCAACCCCTACGTTACGCAAAAATCCACAAAAAATGTCAGAGAACCGCTTTTCTTTGTGAACTTTGTGGTTTTATTTTTTATGAGAAAGCCATTTCAAAGTATCAATATTTTATACAGCATTAAAAAAATATATTTATATTGCCTACGTTTTCACATCAGTAGCTCAACTAATACGCTTTAATTATGAGAAAAATAGTTGTAACACTTTTACTTACAGTAACAGTAGGGTTTTTACAAGGACTTATTGCACAGCAACAACAAGATTTTGACCTTGCTTATGCGCAATATCCAAATGTCTCGAAATGTTCATATCTTAATTGTGAATCTCACAGGAAGTACGGTATTTGAAGCGAAAAATATCACGATTTCTGCCTCTCAAGCGTTTGAAATTTTTACACAAGCTTGGGCAGAAGGCATGCATATTTTGATGTTGGAAAATAAAAATATGCGAGTAAATAAACGCTTTATCATAAATAAGAATTAACGCATCGCCTAACGAAAAGACAGATTAATTATTGTTTTTTCGCTTATCTTTTTTGAAACATTTATAAACTATTTTACGTATAATCACGCTAAATTATCTCGCAGAGATATAAAAGTCAGCAGATAAAATAACTTAATTTAAAAAAAGCAATGAACAATTATTATGGAAACACTTGGGAGGAGCAACGCAAACAAGAATTTATCTCCTCTGGTTTGGCAAGCACATTTATGCGCCAAGTATATGCAATTATGGCAGTAGGTTTGTTTATCACAGGCTTAACAGCTTGGTTTGTAGGCGGACAACTGCTTGCAGGGGAATGGCAATTTCTATTGGACTCACCTACCCGTTATATTGTGATGTTTGCACCTTTGGCATTTGTATTAGCACTTTCTTTTGGCATAAACAAAATGAGCTATCCCGTTGCAAACTTGGTATTTGGCTTATATGCCTTGGTCAATGGAATCACTTTTTCATTTATCTTTTTTGTATTTACCATAGATTCGATTGCGACTACCTTTTTTATAACAGCGGGCATGTTTGGCGCAATGGCTTTATATGGTTTAACAACGAAAAAAGACCTTTCAAGCTGGGGTTCTATCTTGATAATGGGCGTTTTTGGCTTGATTATCGCAGGTATTGCCAATATTTGGTTACAAAGTGGGATGTTGAGTTTTGTTCAATCTATCATAGGCGTTGTAATCTTCTGTGGATTAACCGCTTATGACACACAAAAAATCATGGCTATTGGTGCGGAAGCACATACACAACATGGTGCAGAAAGCGTATCAGTACAAAAAGTAGCTTTAATGGGCGCATTGAGCTTGTACTTGGACTTTATCAATTTGTTTTGGTACTTACTTCGTTTGTTTGGTGGAAGGAGAGATTAATCTTTGATTTTCATTAAAACATAACTCATTTGCAGGTTTTCGCAGGCTTTTGATGCGAAAATCTGCTTTTTTATCTTCATGAATTTCAAATCATTATGGCTTCAATTATTACACATTCGCTTGTTGGTTTAAGCGCAGCATTGATGATGCCAAAAGATTGGCGCACAGGTACTTTTATACTCATCGCAACAATTGCGCCGTCTCTGCCCGATTTAGATGTATTAGGCTTTTATGCGGGCATTCCTTACGATAGTTTTTTTGGACATCGTGGCTTTTTTCATTCACTGCTTTTCTCTTTCCTATTAGGCGCAGCACTCGCTTTTTTGCATCAAACCTTCAGCGGCAGGAAAGTTGCTTTTTGGAAAATATCCGTATTTT
>JAAFHL010000455.1:3005-3390 GCA_013298365.1 Bacteroidota bacterium
CATATTAGATGCAATGACTACGGGTGGACATGGAATTGCTTTATTTTCCCCTTTTTACCATGAACGTTTTTTTCTACCTTTTCGCATGATACAAGTATCTCCCATGCACATTTCTGCTTTTTTGGGAGAATGGGGCTGGCGTGTATTAAAAAGCGAAATGCTATATGTTTGGTTGCCTTTGGGATTGATGCTTGGGGTAAAAAGCGTTTTTGGGAAAGGTAAATGATGGGTAGGTTAATGACGAGCTGAACGAAACGCTATGCTATATTTTGTCTCTTAGAAATGTTTTTGGGAAAAAGGCTAACATTTACTTCTTTCATATCCTAAATATATTGAACAATTAATGTAAGTTACGTATTGTTTTTAGCGTACTGCGATTCTCCCG
>JAAFHL010000455.1:3400-4224 GCA_013298365.1 Bacteroidota bacterium
TAGACAAAACATGTATGCTTAATGGTTCGCTTTTTTATGCGATTCTGGAGAATCGCAGTACGAACATCGTTACAATCGTTTCATTCGCAACTTACATTAATTACACAAATATACACTTTTCCTATTTTTTCAGGAAAATGTTTATTTTTTGCTGAAAATCCTCAAAACATTTGAGGATTTTCAAACGACTAATTCCCGCCGATTTCAACAAACCCCTATCTTATCCACTTCGTGCATCAACCTATCTGTTTCCGTCAACGCCACAATGATTTTTTGATAGTGCAAAATATCTTCAAAGCTCAAAACCCGCTCTTTTCTATCTTTGAGCCATTTTTGCGCAGGTTGATAGCCACCTATATAAAAGTTCCATGCGACTTCAGGAACATGGTCAAAATACTGTGTTTCATTGATATAAACTTTATTTTCTTTATAAATTATTTTCCCTACTGTATTATCGCCATTTATCGGATATTCTGTAATATATTCTTCTACTTTTTCGCTTTCTAACAAGTGTAGTTGCCGTATTTCTCCGCCTAATGCCACTAATTGCCAAAAAGTAGCCACATCTTTGGGATAAGGCACACGAGGAAAATCTATTTTCAAAAATTCTTTGTAGGTTTCTCGATAGGTAGGCGAATGTAAAACGGCATAGATATAATCTAAAATATCTATCGGCGCAAAGTTGTTTAGGTTCGGCGGGTTTTCAAAACCCGCCGAACCTACATTTGCGCTTACTTTTTCGCTCACAAAAGGCAAACCTATTGCATCTGCTATTTTTTGAACAATGCCTGCATCAAGGTTGGGCTTACGGGTAGGTGTTGTAT
>JAAFHL010000457.1 GCA_013298365.1 Bacteroidota bacterium
ATATTTTACAGGTAAAACCAAACTGGTAGATACCGCAGGTCGTGTTGAGAAATTCAATACTCGCTACGCAAAAAAAGCTTAATATCCTGATACATTTGGTACAAATAATACTTCCCGAAAGATTTCGTATTTTTCGGGAGGTTTTTTGTTTCTTTGTATGAAACTATTAACTTTCTATTAAAATATGTACATACTTTTTGAAGATTTCTCACATTTCGATTTGTTGCCATTTTGCTACACACGCCCTATTTATGCGTTGCGTAGTGGCATTTTGACCTTTCAGGAACGTTGGGAAAAGGTGCTAAGTCCCGTTTATACAGTAGCTTATGACTATTTGAGCCAAAAATACACAAATTTTACGCCTTCTTTTGGCACTTCGACTACGCTCAGTGTTCAAAAATGGATAAATGGCAAGTTTGCGCCAAATGAGGAATTTTTGCGCTTGATTGCAGCCGCAGAAGTGGGGGTAGCTTATCTGAATGATAAAAATGAGATACTTGTTTTTGCCGCAGAAAAAGTAAGCCTACAAAACGGTTTGGTGGACTTGCCGCAATTAGAAGCACAAGGTTTTCGTACAGAAAAGGTAAATCTTGAAGCGATTGCTTTGCGCAAAATGCCCGATATTTTCCTGCACAATGCCAAACTCATTCAATACGATTTTGAATTATTGACGAAAGGTAGAAAATCGGAAAAGATAAATGATAGATTTTCAGCAATTTATGGCGAAGATAATATTTTTGTAGAAGAAGGGGTAAAAGTGCGGGCAGCCGTTATCAATGCAGAAAATGGCTTGGTGTATTTGGGCAAAAATGTGGACATTCAAGAAGGGGCAATGATTCATGGCACAAATGCTTTTTGCGACAATTCTGTGGCAAATATGGGCGTAAAGTTGCGAGGCGATTCTACGTTTGGTCCTTATTGCAAAGTAGGCGGCGAAATCGGCAACTCTGTCATTATGGGCTATAGCAACAAGGGGCATGATGGCTATTTGGGCAACTCGGTTTTGGGATATTGGTGCAATTTGGGCGCAGATACAAACACTTCTAACCTCAAAAATACCTACGAAAAAGTGAAACTTTGGAACTATGTGGCAGGTCGTTTTGAAAATACAGGACAACAATTCTGTGGCTTGATGATGGGCGACCATGCAAAATGTGGCATCAATACTATGTTTAATACAGGAACTGTTGTAGGCGTTTCGGCAAATGTTTTTGGTGATGGTTTTCCCCGCAATTTCATTCCTGATTTTGCGTGGGGCGGTGCAAGTGGGCTTTCTACCTATCAACTTAATAAGGCTTTTCAAACTGCAACGGCTGTGATGGAGCGCAGAAAATTGGCATTTGATGAGACAGAAAAACGCATTTTAACAAAGGTCTATGACTTGACAAAGGAATATAGAAGTTGGGACAAATGAGTAGTTGATAGTGGAAAGTTAGCGTAAATAATTATTCATAAAATACGTAACGCTAAAAACACCATAAACTCACTTAACATACAAAGAAAATCCCCTGCCTTGCTTGCGCAAAACAGGGGATTTTTTATTGCCCAAAAGAAGTGCGAAAATTATTTGCTTACTACTACTTTGTGGGTAGTAACAATGCCTTCATTTACCACTTGTACAAAATAAATACCATTGCTTACATTAGAGAAGTTCATTTCTACTTCGCTATTTTCTTTTGCAATATGTTGATTTTGAGTGTTTACAAGTCTTCCCATTTGGTCATATACATTGATTGCTACATTTGCTTCTTCTGTTAAGTTGAAACGCAAAGTTGCTATACCGCTTGTAGGATTAGGACTGATAACAGATTCTTCAAACACAGGTTTGCTATTATCCGCTAATTCGCCACTCAAACGTACATAGTTAGTTGCGCCTACTTGTGCCAACAATGAATAACAAGCGGTAGAACTAAATGTACCGCCATAGCCATATACTTGTACTCTATAAGTACCTACTGTAGGTGTGCTTGGGAAATTTAAGATAATGGTTTCTGCGGTTGTTCCACCATTTTGAGAAGTAGCATACGCTGTTCCATTTGGATAATACAAGGTCATATCATAGTCAGCCGGCAAATTAGTCAAACTTACTTTGATATTTTTATTAGTTGTTGTATTACTAAATGAATAATAATCTACGTCAGTAGATGTTTGGATTTGTGAAGAAATCGCAGTGCCAGGGCTGATAGCTGTTGCTGTTGCCGATGTGTTATTAGATTCATAAGTACTTGTACAAGCTGCTGTAGTTGTAAAGTTTATGGTGGTAGAATAAGCACTTACTGTTGTTCCACATGTTGTTTTTACACGTACATTATATACTGTAGCAGCCGTAAGTCCTGTCAATGCTTTTGATGTAGTAGTAGTAGCTGTACTAACTGTCCATGTAGTTACAGTAGATTTTTTGTATTCTACAGTGTAGTTTGTTGCACCTGAAATGGCAGCCCAAGAAATAGTAGCACCTGTGGTAGTAATTGCAGAAGCTGCTACACTTGTAGGTGCGCCACAACCTGTAGTTGAGCTTGTTGTAAAGTTTGTAGTAGTAGAATATGCACTTACCGTTGTTCCACAAGTTGTTTTTACACGTACATTATAGGCTGTATTTGCAGTAAGACCTGATAAAGCTTTTGAGGGCGTAGTAGTAGCGGTAGTAACTGTCCAAGTTGTTGCAGCAGCAGTTTTGTATTCTACGGTATAGTTTGTTGCACCCGAAACAGCAGCCCAAGAAACGCTTGCACTTGTGTTTGCAATAGAACCAACTGTTACACTTGTAGGTGCGCCACAACCTGTCGTTGTAGGAGGTGTACAACCATTAGAAGTTGTCAAACCTACACGAGAACCACCTGCTGCAAACAATGCTTGCATACGAGCTTTTTGACCTGTGGTAAACATATACATACAAGCATCATCTACATAGTCCATGTAGTTCATAAACATATCGCCATTTGTACCATTGCTACAAGATACTTGTGGAAATGAAGGACAGCCATAGTTCTCATCAGCTTGATTTGGCGTATCTGTTACCAAGTCAGAACCTGTACAAGCAGTGCCATCATCACCCCATATATGGCGAAGATTCAACCAGTGTCCTACTTCGTGTGTACCTGTTCTTCCTTTATTGAAAGGAGCTGCTGCTGTACCTGTTGTACCAAAACATGTGTAGCCAATTACTACGCCGTCAGTAGCCGCAGCACCACCAGGAAATTGTGCATAGCCCAAAATACCACCTGTCATATTACATACCCAAAGGTTCAAATATTTGGTAGCGTCCCAAGCATCTAAACCGCCTTGTGCAAAATATTTCATCGCATCATTGGTCGAAAAACCTGTTGTAGTTGTTTGACGGCGTTCAATACCCGTTGTTGCTGCCCCAGCAGGGGTGCGTTGTGCCATACAAAAATTCACTTCACAGTCAGCCGCAAGACTTGCAAATCCCGCAGGAACAAGGCTTACATCTGAATTAAGTTTACGGAAATCTGCGTTCAAAACATTGATTTGAGACTGAATTTGTGCATCACTCACGTTTTGAGCAGTAGTATTATATACCACATGAACAACGACAGGAATAGTAACAACAACACGTTGTCCATTTGGATTCGCCTGTACAAAATTTTCAGTATGTCTTTCAATCGCACCCATTTGCTCTGCCATTGCAGGGTTTTGTTGAAGTTGCTGCTGCAAGTGTTCAGCAGAGCCGCACACACGTTGTGCATTCACGCCTGTGAACGCCAGTAAAGAAGATGTAAATAAAATACCTAATTTTTTCATAAAAAAAAATAAACGGTTAATTAAAAATTAATGGGACAAAAATATATTTTTTTATATTATAAAAAAAATATATGTTAGCTTTAAAAATATTTAATCATTTTGAATATTACTTATTAACGTACATTAGTGTAATAAGTTGTAAGATTTTCGGCACAAACATGTCGTTTTTTTTATAAATACACTTTTTTTTTGTTGTTTTGGGATAAATATTATCGCATCATGTTTCTTTTCTCTCCTTCTCAAAAACGTGGAATTTTGCTGCTATGCCTGCTTTTTTTCGGCATATTGGCTATTTATTCGTGGAAAAATCAGCCAAAAACGGCGGATAAAATGACATTTTCTTTTCCTTTGGAAGAAAAAAATAGACAAAGGAATGTTGATAAAATATTTGTAAATCAAGCAGATAGTGCCATTTGGGAAACCTTGCCCGGCAT
>JAAFHL010000458.1 GCA_013298365.1 Bacteroidota bacterium
CTCTGTTTTTGCGTTATGGTAAATACTACTCATTTATTTAGTACAATTATTAAATATTTTAAAGTATATAAACTATAATTCGCCCTTATTTGTTTCATTTTTAACTAAAAGCAAGTCTATTATAAAATGATGGGGCAATATTTGTGCATATTGACCATAATGAAGAAGCATATTTAAAAGTTTTAATGGACGATATTTTTGGGAGAAATAATTTTAGAAATACAATTATTGTGTCAAGGGTAAAGAAAAATATTAGGGAAAGAGAAAAAGTAAAAGCACTTAATTTTTCACATGATGTAATCCTATTTTATTCCAAAAGCGAAGAAACACTAGTATTCCCTCCTCTTAAAGAATGTGAGAGACCAGAAAGGTGGCACGCAATGGATGCTCCTGGATTTAGGAATGGGATGGATTATGAATTATTTGGAATAAAACCTGCAATTAATAGACATTGGGCTTGGACAAAATCAAATGCCGAGAATGCTGTCGAAAATTATAAAATATGGGAAGAAAACTTTTCGAATGAACCACTTACTGAATATTGGGAAAGAACAGGTTTAAAACAAAAGTTTATTAGGTCTAACCCTAAAACAAAAAAACCAGAATACTTTATAGCTGCAAGCACTCATGAGATAATGGATACAAATTGGTATGACTTACAAGCATCTGCCTTTGCATGGAAATTTCCAAATGGTGAAAAGAATGAAAAGCTAATTCAACGAATCTTTGAAATGGCTACCCAAGAAAACGACCTTGTTCTTGACAGCTTTCTTGGCAGTGGCACAACCGCCGCCGTAGCACACAAGATGAAGCGCAGATGGATAGGCATAGAATTGGGCGAACATGCCAAAACGCATTGTGTTCCTCGTTTGCAAAAAGTGATAAAAGGGCAAGACAAGGGCGGCATAACAGAAGCCGTAAACTGGCGAGGCGGCGGTGGATTCAAGTTTTATACACTTGCGCCTTCGCTCATACAGCAAGACAAATATGGGCAAGCCATCATCAACCCGAGCTACAATGCGACTATGCTTGCGGCAGCGATGGCAAAACAAGAGGGTTTTCGCTATGCCCCGCACGAAGAAGTGTATTGGAAACAGGGTGTTAGCAGCGAAAAAGATTTTATTTTCACTACTACGCAGTTTATCACCGTAGAAATGCTGGACAGATTGGCAGAAGAAATGCAGCCGAATGAAAGCCTGTTGATATGCTGCAAAGGTTTCAAATCGGAATGTAAATCGAGAAAAGCAAATATTACACTCAAAAAAATTCCGCAAATGCTCAAAGATAGGTGCGAGTTTGGCAAAGAAGATTATTCGTTAAATATTATTAATTTGCCGCCGTCTGAACAAGATGAAAAAAGCGAAGCAGACGAACAAAGATTAGAAAATCAGGGTCATCAAGAAAATAAAGTATCAAATCAGAAAAAGAAAGATAATGATACACAAACCACACTTTTCTAAACCGTTTTTACTTTTTCACAATAAAGCCATTTCAAAAATAGATACTTACATTGCGTAATTTTGTCGCAAATATTTGCTACTTTTGCGACAAAATTATTCCATAAATGACATGCAAAGCATTGATATTAATATTATTAATAAAATAAAAAAAGCGAAGAGGGGTTCGCTTTTTTTTACCGAAGATTTCCTAAGATTTGGGGCGGCAAAAGCGATATCAAAATCTTTAGAAAGATTGGTAGAAAAAGAGCTTATTTCCAGAGTAGCTCGTGGTATATATGCTCGTTTGGAAATAGATCCAATATTAGGACCTATTAATCCTAGTACTGAAGCAATTGCACAGGCAATTAGTAAAAGGGATAAGGCTCGGATTATGCCTACAGGGGTCTTAGCACTCAATGCCTTAGGTTTATCTACTCAAGTATCTATGAATGTTGTTTACTTGACTGATGGTACACCCCGAAAAATAAATATAGGGAAGCGCAAAATTATTTTCAAAAAGACTGTGCCTAAAAACCTTTCTGCTATTGGAAAAGTCAGTGGCTTGGTGATTCAGGCACTTAAAGAAATAGGGAAGGATAAAATAACAGAAAGCGAAAAAGCAATCATTTTGAGACAATTACAAAAAGAAGAGCAAGCTCGATTGGAACATGACATTCGTTTAGCACCAGAGTGGATAAGAATCATCATGCGTAATGCACTAACAAAAAAGGATATATGATTAAATGGTTATCTGTACCCGAGAGTACGAAAAAAAACGCCTATACCCAAATTGCAGAAAAAAGGGGAATGACTGCCTTTGCTGTCGAAAAGGACTGGTGGGTTGTACAAACTTTGTCCATTATCTTTGAAATGGAGGACGCAAAGTATATCATTTTTAAGGGAGGGACCTCACTAAGCAAAGCATGGAACCTAATACATAGATTTTCAGAAGATATTGATTTAGCAATTGACCGAGCATTTTTAGGCTTTGAAGGAGAATTAACTAAAAGCCAACGGACAACTTTAAGAAAAAAGGCAAGCCAATATACTGCTGAGGTTTTTCTCGAAACCTTGAAAGCAAAATTTGCAGAAAAGGGCTTTAAAGACCTAACTTTTCAATTGGTAGAAACAGGAGACAGCGACCAAGATCCTCGAATCATTGAAATATATTATCCCAATGTGATAGCAACACCTGGCTACTTGCAGCCAAGAGTTCAGGTAGAAATTGGGTGTCGCTCACTTAGAGAACCATTTACGATTCAAACATTTGCTTCATTAGTAGATGAAGAATATGCTGGTAAAGATTTTGCACAAGCTGGTATCAATATACCAACTGTAAATCCCGAAAGGACATTTTTAGAGAAGATATTCCTTTTGCATGAGGAGTTCCAAAGACCTCCCGAAAAGATGAGAGTAGATAGGCTAAGTCGCCATTTGTATGATGTCTATCATTTGTCCAAAACCCCTTTTGCAGAGAAAGCTTTGAACGACCCGCAACTATATGAGAGAATAGTAGCGCATAGGTATAACTTTACCCGTGTTGGGAGAGTAGATTATAATCTTCATCAACCCCAAACTATCAATTTTATTCCTCCTCATGAAATCATAGCTGACTGGAAGAAGGATTACACCACAATGATAGAGCAGATGATTTATGAAACTAATCCACCAACCTTTGATGAAATGATTAAGGAACTCATACAATTAAAAGAAAGAATTAACGCTTTTACTTGGAAATTTGAAACGCAATATCCCAATAAATGAAAATAAAATGCAAATAGCGGCTTATTTTCGGAATGTAAATCGAGAAAAGCAAATATTACACTCAAAAAAATTCCGCAAATGCTCAAAGATAGGTGCGAGTTTGGCAAAGAAGATTATTCGTTGAATATTATTAATTTGCCAAAGGATATTTCAGATAATTTAGCCGATGACACCGATTTTTTGATACCAAATATAACAGAAACAAAAAACAAAAAAGCAAAAGCCGAAAATCAAGGCAGTTTATTTTAGTCCATTTATTTCTCGCAGATTTGCACAGATGAAAGAACGCAGATTTTCGCAAATTATACTTATCTGCGAAAATCTGCGGTTCAATCTGCGTTTATCTGCGAGAACCCAAAACAATACAAATATGAATCAAATCTCCGCAAACATCAAACAACGCCTGTCCCTTCGCAAGCCCCTGCAAGAAGCCTTAGATATTTTGGTATCTATGGAAGACATTTTTTTCCCAAAAGAAAAAAGTCTTGCCGACATCAAAAATAGAAGTACAGCAGAACTTACAAGTTTGTGTACAGAAGTAAAACAGCAATATCCCGATTCTTTTTCCGATTTTGAAAGGGCATTTCCCTCTATTTGTTTTAGCATCGCTACAGGCGTAGGCAAAACGAGGCTGATGGGGGCGTATATTGCTTATTTGTATATGGCAAAAGGGCTAAGAAATTTTTTCATTTTAGCCCCAAACTTGACGATTTACAACAAATTGATAGAAGATTTTGGCAATAGCAGCAATCCCAAATATGTGTTCAATGGCATTTCCGATTTTGTACATAACAAACCCGTTATCATCACAGGCGACAATTACAATCAAGTAAGTTCACTTTTTAGCGAAACGGAAATCAGAATCAACATTTTCAATGTCTCCAAATTTGCCCGAGAAACCAAGCCTACCAAAGAAGGTGGCAAAAATCTTGCGCCCCGCATCAAGCGTTTGTCCGAATATTTGGGGCAGAGTTATTGGGATTATT
>JAAFHL010000459.1 GCA_013298365.1 Bacteroidota bacterium
AATTCCTTATAAGCCTTAATCGTCTCATATTGAATTTGTTGTTGGCTCAAACCTGTGTTAATGATTTTTTGATAATCAGCAATCCCTTGCGCTTCTACTCGCTTGCGTTCTGCTTCTTGTTGTTCTTTTTGAAGGACAAACTCCATTTTTTGCGCATCTTGCTCTGCATTGATTTTGGATTCAATAGAAGCCTTTACAGAAGTAGGAAGGACAATATTTCTGACCAAAATTTGCTCCAAAAACATGCCTCTTTCTTTAAAATCCTTTTCCAAAGATTTAAAGATTTGATTTTGAAAGACATCTCTTTTTTCCGAATACAAAGAAACGGCATCATAATAAACGGCGTTGTCTCTAATACGGGTGCGAGAAAGTGGACGCACAATTTTGGATTCGTAATCGGTGCCGATTGTACTCAAAATTTGCGGTGTTTTATCGGGTAGCACACGATACAAAATAGAAACGTCTATAATAACCTCCAAACCATCTTTGGAAAGCACCCGAATCGCATCATCACCCGCTTTTACCCCTTCGTCATGAATGGCACTCATGGTGTAATTTTGGGTACGAGTATCAAATTCCGTAATATTGACCATCGGATTCACGACTTGCAAGCCGCTGGGTAAAATACTATTACTCACTTTCCCAAATAGCACTTGTACGCCTACACTGCCTGGCTCTATTATCACAAAAACAGAAGATAATAAGCCAATTAGTACCATAACTACCCCAATAATAAGTGGAATACTTTTGAGAGCAGCAAATTGTGGCTGTGGATTTTTGCGCAAAGAAAAACCCACCAAAACAACTAATAAACCAATGATAATGAGTATCATAATAAAAAATGAATATAGAATAAGCAGTAAATAATGCCTATCTTTGCTTCAATAGTCGCAATAAAAATAGTAATATTACAATTTTTTCCATAAAAATTTGTACTTGTTTTGTGAGATAAAAGCCCTAACTTTGCCTAAAAGTGATGGGTTCATAAATTACCTATATTTATTTTATCATAAAAAAATGATATTACAAAAATTCTCCTCTTTAATGATTTTTCGTTCGAAATTTCGGCAAAGTTTAAGCCCACTTTGGCTTTTTTTTGCTATTTTCCTTATCTCTTGTGGGGAAGAAACACCACAGATGGACTTAGATTTTGGCAAAATACCTTATCCTAAGCTGTCAGATTATCACTTTTTCAAAGGCAATATGCAAGAACTTGTGCCAAATATGCAGGTTCTTCCTTACAATCTCAATTCCACTTTGTTTACAGATTATGCACACAAAGCCCGTTTTGTATGGATGCCGCAAGGCGTTTCTGCGAATTTTAGTAACGAAGGAATATTAGACTTTCCGAACAAAAGTATTTTGATTAAAGTCTTTTATTATCCAAAAGATTTTGCCAAACCGACTGAAAATAAGCAAATTATAGAAACTCGTTTACTGGTTAAACACAATGATAAATGGGAGGCTTATGATTATCTTTGGAATGAAAGTCAAACAGAAGCCGTTTTAGATGTGGTAGGGGACACTAAAAAAGTATCGTGGAAAGATGAGAAAGGAAAGACACAAAATGTCAATTATGTAATTCCTAATAAAAATCAATGCAAAAGTTGCCATAATTATAAGGAAACTTTTTTGCCAATAGGACCTAAAGCACGTAACTTAAATAAAGATTTTGCTTATTCTGAAAAAGAAACGAAAAATCAACTGAAAAAATGGGCAGAAGTGGGCTATTTAAGCGGTTTTGATGCAAGCCAAAACTATCCGAAAATGGCACAATATGACAATCCGCAAAGTGGCACATTGCATGAAAGAGCTTTGGCATATTTAGATATAAACTGTGGACATTGCCACAATCCCAATGGTCCTGGCGGTTCTTCAGGCTTAACTTTGACCTATTATGAACCCGATTTGCATAAAATTGGACTTTGTAAATCGCCTATCGCATCAGGCACTGCTTCGGGGCGTTTGTTGTATGATATTCAAGCAGGTAAGCCAGATAGTTCTATTTTGCTGAGCCGTATGGTGAGCTTAAATCCAGGGGAAATGATGCCCGAAGTAGGCAGAATGATGGTGCATGAAGAAGGAGTCGCTTTGATACGCGCATGGATTAGCGAAATGAAAGGGGAATGTAGGTAAGTTTACTCGATAAATTAAATAGCTTATGACAAAACAATATATTATAACCGATATTTCCTACAATTTTGCGGTAGCAAAGCAAATATTAAGCGATTTTCCACACACAAAGATTTTTTGTTTATATGGAAATTTAGGCGCAGGTAAAACGACTTTTACCCAAAGTTTTTGCAAAGTTTTGGGAGTGCAAGAAGCAGTAACAAGTCCTACATTTTCTTTGGTAAATGAATATAACGGTGCGGATTTTCTTATTTATCACTTTGATTTTTATCGCATCAAATCGGAGGAGGAGGTATATGATATGGGCTATGAAGAATATTTTTATGCAGATGCCTACTGCTTTATCGAATGGGGAGAAAAAATTCCCAATTTGATTCCTGACACCGCACTCTCTATATATATTGAGGTGGGAGAAAAAGGAGAAAGAATTATCAATATTTTGGCAAAATAGCAAAGAAAACCGCCTTGCAAGTAGCGAACTTACAAGGCGGTTTTTATATTTCATAAGGTCATGATTACATACAAGAGAAATCTACTCTACGATTGATGTAGTCAAGCGGTGCGTGTTGCGGATTTTTTGCACTACCTTTTCCACCTGTATAGACTCCTACGCCATTTGCATCTGCGCCCATCGCTGTTTGAAAACGACTTCTGTCAATACCAAAGTTACCTGCGATGAAATTGATACAAGCATCAATACGTTTTTGAATCATTGCATCATTTTTGGTATCGGTATAACCTGAAACTTTTACCATTACACCAGGATTGTCCAACATATATCTTGCAACAGCATACAAAGAAGGATAAAATTCTTGTTTTACATTATATCTATCTAAGTCGAAGTGTACAGAAGGAAGCATACAAGGTGCAACACTATTGCCAACAACAGGCACTTCTGTTTTAATCACGATTGTATCTTTTTTCCACTCACAGTCTTTACAATCCATTTTTGGAAACTCAATACAACGTCCTTTTGCATCAACATAGCAACCTGCTTTTGAGTTAAGTTCTACGTCAAAACAGTCAGGCACATTATCATCATCAGCATCTTTTACCACACCACGACTATCTACTTCACAGTTTTTAGGTGAGAATTTTTGCTCATCTTGATGGTCAGGCACACCGTCTTCATCGCTGTCAAGGGTACGTCCGTAGTTATCAGTTGCTACGCCTTCGGGGGTATCAGGCTCTTGGTCAAACAAATCCGGAATACCATCATTATCAGTATCTTCTGTTGCGCTTTTTACCAACTTACGTGTATCTGCCACACTTCCATACATTTCGGCAAGTGGATTGACCCACCACATAGACTCTTCTCCTTTTCCTAAACGAATATTCATAATTACCGCAGTAAAATGATACGAGTCAAAATCACGGGTCATAGCTTTATTGCCAAATCGAGGTTCTGCGCCATTTTCTTGCCATCTTTGTCCGTCTAATAAGTCATCATTTGTCCACGCAATTCTTTGCTCTACTCCAATATCAATACGGCGTGTGATACGATATGTAACCCCTGCACTTGCATTGATAGATGGATTCCAAACATAATATCTTGCTCTTGAATCTGCTCCGCCAAAGGTTTTCATGGTTCTATCATTACTATCCCAATATTGGAGTTTTTTTCCAAGACGAATATTCAAAGGAAGCCCTTGCTCATCGCTATGATACTCGGCAGTACTTTCATAATTATTGGCATTCAGCAATCCAAAAACGCCTTTTATCCCACGCATAGCATACAATGTTTCGGTAACAGCACTTTTAGACCTGCCAAAATTAAACAAGTTTCTATCAGGCTCTAGACGTGTTTTTATGGTATCAAAGCGATAGATATTGTTTTCAGGGTCTAAGGCATCTACCATTGTATTGTAAATCATCGCCCCAATACCTGCAGTTGCATAAAGATTAAATTTATTTTGTTCTTTGTAAAAGTTAATATTATTTAAATTTGCAACGCCTTGAATACTCATATCATACCAGTTTGTACGATAATTATAATATACGGGCATACGAGAATTCCCACTTACGGTTCTTCCTCCCCAATAGTATTTATCGGCA
>JAAFHL010000046.1 GCA_013298365.1 Bacteroidota bacterium
AGTAACATTTGAAGGGTAAATTTGTATAAGCCCCTTATATATAGTACCTTTGCCCCCTCAAATTATTATTTTTTATTGGGAATGAAAATATCAATTATTACTGTTTGTTACAATGCCGAAAAATATATACGCACTTGTATAGACTCTATCATGGCACAAACTTATCCAGACATTGAATATATTATCATAGATGGCTTATCAAAAGACAGTACGATGGACATTGTACAAGGCTATGGCAATCGAATTTCAAAATGTGTATCTGAAAAAGACAAGGGCTTGTACGATGCCATGAATAAAGGCGTAAAATTGGCAACAGGTGATGTGATTGGTATTTTGAACGCAGATGATTTTTTTGCAGACAATGATGTTTTGCAAAAAGTGGCAGATGCTTTTACCCAAAATTCCACAGATACCTTGTATGCAGACCTTGTGTATGTGCATGAAGACAATTTAGACAAAGTAACTCGCTTTTTTTCGCCCAAAAAATTTGTACCTACGCAAATGTCGCAAGGTTTGATGCCGCCGCACCCCACTTTTTATGTTAAAAGAGCCTGTTATGAAAAGTTTGGCTATTTTGATACACAATACCGAATCTGTGCCGATTTTGATTTGATATTGCGTTTTTTGTTAATTAATAAATGTAGTTATCAATATTTGCCACATACAATTGTCAAAATGCGGACAGGTGGCGCAAGTACTCAAGGCCTCAAAAGTACTATCAAAATCAATCAGGAAATGCGGGATTCTTGCAGAAAAAATGGCGTAAAAACCTCTCTTTTGTATATTTATACCAAATATTTTTCCAAAGTTTTTCAGCTTATTCGCAAAAAATAACAACTATTTAGGTTGTAGCAAATAAACGTAGATTTTCAGTAATATTTTTTAATCTGCGGAAATCTAGGTCTTTAAATTTGCAAAAATCTTGTATTGAGCTACGCCGAACTATGCTATAGCCTAAATAGATACGTTTCAAAACATGAGTAAATACAAGGTATAGAGGCTTCTTGTTTTGCCAAAATCAATATTTTTTTGTATATCTAAAACATTTAGCCTACCTTTGCGCCCGGTTATTGTGCCTTGTAATGAGACATTTAAGTAATGGCTTCTCATAAAGAAAGATAATCATAAAGATTATTTACACTATTCGCTGCGCTGTATGTTATTTAATTCATTTGAATTTTTCGTGTTTTTCATGGTCGTAACGCCACTGTATTTCCTACTTCCATTTAAGTTTCGATGGGCACTTTTGCTATTGGCAAGCTCTATATTTTACATGTTTTTTATACCTGAATATATTCTTATTTTATTTTTTACCATTGTTATAGATTATTTTGCTGGGATATGGATTGAACAATCGGAAGGCGCAAAACGAAAACAATATCTTGTCCTGAGTTTAATCGCAAATGTTGGTGTACTATGTGTCTTTAAATATTATAATTTCTTTATAGATAATTTCAACTTTGTAGGCAGTATTTTTGCAGATCAAAATGGTCAAATCCTTCCTCATTGGAAAATTATCCTTCCTATAGGCTTGTCTTTTCATACTTTTCAAGCCATGAGTTATACAATTGAGGTGTACAGGGGAAATCAAAAAGCAGAATATCATTTTGGCATATATGCTTTATATGTGATGTTTTACCCTCAACTAGTCGCAGGACCTATCGAAAGACCACAAAATGTATTACATCAGTTTCATGAAGAACATACATTTGATTATGACAATGTTTTGCAAGGATTAAATCAAATTTTTTATGGTTTATTCAAAAAAATAGTTGTTGCAGATAGATTAGCTTTTTATGTAAATGCCGTTTATGCGGACATTGAACATGCCTCAAGCATTTCTATCTTGCTTGCTATGATATTTTTTTCCTTCCAAATCTATTGCGACTTCTCTGGCTACTCCGAAATTGCCTTAGGAACAGCACGTATTATGGGCTACAATTTGATGACCAATTTTAATCGCCCTTATTTGGCGCAAAATATTTCGGAGTTTTGGGCTCGTTGGCATATTTCTCTTTCTACTTGGTTCAGAGATTATTTGTATATTCCTTTGGGCGGCAATCGAGTTGGGAAATGGCGTTGGTACTTTAATTTGTCTATGGTGTTTTTGGTCAGTGGTTTTTGGCACGGTGCGAGTTGGACGTATGTTGTGTGGGGAATGTTACATGCTATTTATCAGATTTTGTGGCTCATTTCTGTTAATTTTCGCAAAAAATTGGCTGAAATTACGGGCTTTCATCAATTAACCCAAATAAATAATTTGTTGAGTTCTCTCATCACCTTTGCGGCAGTAACGGTTGCATGGGTGTTTTTTAGAGCTGAAAACTTCACAAAGGCAAATGCTATTTTTAGCAAATTAGCAGAGATGAATTTTCATTGGAATAGTGACCAAGTATTCGGCGGAAAAGGCAGTTTTAATTTTATCCTGTCTTTTCTGGCATTAGGCTTACTATTTCTTTCGTATAAACTTCCTAAAGATTTAAAATTAGGTAAATACAGTTTACTGTTTGCTGTTGCAGCAGTAGTTTTGATTACTTTATTTGGTAAAAGCAGTAATGAACAATTCATCTATTTTCAATTTTAAGCTGTTTAGCCTTAAATGGTTGCTTCCTTTTCTGTTTTCAGTTTTTCTGATAGGAAAGGGAGTTGATTATGTATTTACACAATTTATTATCCTGAAAAACCCTACCTTAGAGGTGGCAAAAGTACACACTATCCTTACCACTGATAAGGAAACCGAGATTCCTATTTACGGTTCATCAAGAGCTGCAGACCACTATGTTTGTGACTCTATTCATACAGACTGCTTTAATTATGGGATTCGAGGTATTGGGAAAGATGTATTGATAGGTTTTCTCAAAATAGAATTAGCCAAAAAGCGTCAAACACCGATTATTCTTAATGTAGATTACACGTTTCATAATTCAGGGGGCGATATAAATGCTTTTATTCCTTGGGTAAATCATCCTGAAATCAGACAAATGCTTGGTGAAAAACAAATAAAAACCACCTATTTTATTCCCTTTTTTCGGTATTTTGGTACGTATGAAAATTATTTGAAAGACTATCTCAATGCAAAAAATAATTTCACAACTTTGTCAGACAAAAAAGGAGGGCGTTATGAAACACGTAAAATACCTA
This sequence comes from Bacteroidota bacterium, assembly GCA_013298365.1. Lineage (GTDB taxonomy): Bacteria > Bacteroidota > Bacteroidia > J057 > J057 > JAAFHL01. The sequence goes on from JAAFHL010000046.1 coordinate 3,142, forward strand.
CCAAACATTTTGCAGATTTAGTGGTAAAGAGAAAAGAAACAAAAACTCGTTTTATACAAGACAGCCTTAATATTGTATTCTATGAATTGATAAAAAGTACAAATCGCCCTGTTTTTGTAGTGTTTTCACCGATTCATGCTTCATTTTTCGCAAAATTTAGCTATAAAGCTGAAGCAGATGCATATTTCAAAACCATAGCCGATTTACCTAATGCACACATTATTCAAATGTCTAATTTTATAAGTGCTGATAGCTTATTTTTCGATACAAGTCATCTCAATTATGAGGGTGCAAAAATCTTTTCTCGAGCATTAAGAGATAGTATTCATTCTCATCTTCACGAAGTTAAACCATAATTATATATGTTTTCATTCATAGGCAAATACATTAGAACAAATTTATTTTTGCGCAAATTTGTCGCTCATACCCTTGCCCCATCAGGTTTATTTGACAGTTATTTTCGCAATTACAAACTAGATAGCTACTGGCAATTTAGGGTAAAAGAGGTGTTAGATGTGCCAGATACCGCTTTTATCAAAAAAGTGTCTAATGCTGGTCAAATTATCAAGGGGAAACAAATCATGCACAATGGCTTGTGCATTTTATTGGGAAGCTACTACGGACCAGAAGTAACTGTAATGTTGGCGAAAAATAAAGGCGTTCATGAGCCGCAAGAGGAGCATGTCTTTCAAGAAGTATTGAAAGAAAGGACTGAGGGTGCAATAATGATAGAGATGGGCGCATTTTGGGCTTTCTATTCTATGTGGTTTCATCAGAAAGTGAAAAATACTCGCAATTTTATGATGGAGTCAGACCCCTTTATTCAAGGTTTTGAGTATGAAATGCTGTGTGGCGCAAAAAGACCATTAATGCAAATAAGGTGAAATATGCCTTCGTTTCTACCTATTCTAATAAAGTACATAAAGAGTGTCTTGACTTTTTAGTAGCACATAATTTTACTATTTTTGTAGATATTGACAAAAATCAAACAAGTGCAGAAGATGGCTTGATTGTCGCTAGAAATCAGCAATTTACAGGGGCTGATAAGTTTGAATATCACCAAAATAAACTTCACAAAAAAAAATTAATTTTTGATAATGAAATCAGCAATTATTACAGGCATTACAGGACAAGATGGTTCTTTTCTTGCCGAAATTTTGATAGAAAAAGGCTATAATGTGCATGGCATTATACGCCGAGCAAGTAATTTTAACACAGAACGCATAGAGCATTTGATGGGACACCCACAACTGCACTTGCATCATGGCGATTTGGCAGATAGCGCAAATCTTAACAAATTACTTTCTGAAATTAAGCCAGATGAAATCTATAATTTGGGGGCGCAAAGCCATGTGGCTGTTTCTTTTGAAGTGCCAGAATATACAGCGCAAGTAGATGCGATTGGTACGCTGCGCCTCTTAGATGCAGTAGTAAATCACTGTCCAAAGGCTCGTTTTTATCAAGCCTCTACTTCTGAGTTATATGGCTTGGTGCAAGAAGTTCCACAAAAAGAAACAACTCCTTTCTATCCTCGTAGTCCATATGGTGTGGCAAAACTATATGGTTTCTGGATTACCAAAAACTTTAGAGAATCTTACGGCATTTATGCTTGTAATGGCATTTTGTTCAACCATGAATCTGACCGAAGAGGAAAAACCTTTGTTACTCGAAAAGTAACCATTGGACTTTCAGAAATACATCATGGATTGAGAGAGACCTTAAAAATGGGAAATCTTGATGCGCAAAGAGACTGGGGCTATGCCAAAGAATATTGCGAAATGATGTGGCTGATGCTTCAACAAGAAACGCCCGATGATTTCGTGGTAGCTACGGGTAAAATGTATTCTGTAAAGCAATTTATTGAAAAAGCAGCAAAACATGTAGATATGGATATTGAGTGGGAAGGTGAAGGGGTAGATGAAAAAGGCATTGACAGAAAGACGGGTAAAGTTATCATAGAAATAGACCCTCGTTATTTTCGTCCTGCCGAGGTAGAATTGCTGATTGGCGATGCCACAAAAGCAAAAGAGAAATTAGGCTGGGTTCCTAAAACCGATTTAGAGGGCTTGATTGATATTATGATGAAAAATGACTTAAAAGATGCGGCATATAAGGCAAGCAAAAAATAATGAAAAGGGCAGGATTTTATTTCTGCCCTTTTTTTATGGAAGTTAGCAGTGGAATGATTTTCTCCTAAAAACGCTGGTCGTTGAGCCTGTCGAAACGCCAGCAACTATTATTGGTATTTCAACAAGTTCAACGACTAATTTGTCGTATTTCTCAATAAAAAAAGGTATTTTTACCCCCTAAATTGATTAATATTTTTTATGATGAAACAAATTTTACTTACATTTTCATGCTTATTGCTTTTGTGCAGCCTTGCTTTTGCACAAAATCCACCATGTGTGCCAAACAATGTATATGCAGGTATGGCACCAGGCTTGTATCCAGATTCTTTGCCTCCTGCGCAAGGTTGCCAATTTTACGACGAAGTGGTAACATTTATTTTGCCAAGAGACACTGTGGTAAGTGGTATCAACATTGATTTTCTTTCCTTTCAAATTACCAGTATCACATTTGGTGGCATACAAGGTAATATGAACTGGGCGTGTAATCAAAACACAAATAACTGCTTGTATGATGTTGCACCGTCAAATCCTACACCTGATACCATGGGCTGCGTGCGGATTTTTGGAACGCCGATTCAATTCACAAATCCGGGTAGTTATACAGTTACTATCAATCTTACCATTCAAACCAGTTTTGCGGGACAACCTACGCAATATAGTACTTTTACGCAGACCTTAGTGGTTTTACCTTGTCAAACGGCGGGTGGCTGCTTCAATACCACACAAAGTGCATTATGCGAGCCAGCAACGGTTACTTTCGCCCCAGATTCAGCTTCTTTGGGTGGAACAGGCTACACTTATACCTGGACTTTTGGCAATGGACTTTCGTCTAATTTACCCAATCCGCCTGCACAAACCTATAATGCAGGACAGTATCCTGTTTCTTTGGAAGTAAATATTGATACTTTTGGCTATTTTATAGATGAAATTTTGATTCAGTCTATCAACTGTACTGACCCTATTGGCGACCCTGATTTATTTTGGATACTAAAAGATGCTTCTGGTAATACGATTGTACCTGCGGCTGCCTCTGTAACAGGTGTTGCGCCCATAAATACCAATATTAGCGGGATTCAAGTTACGCCTGGTAGCAACTACAATTTAGAAGTTTGGGACGAAGATGGTACTTTTGGTGACCCCAATGATGGCTGCGCAACCAACCAAAATAGCACTGGAGAAGATATATTTTTCCCCATACAAGTAGGCACAAATACTTATATTCAAAATGGATTGAGCATACGAGTTACGGTGAGCCACCCCATTATTACGCAAACTTGTACAGATACAATTAATGTTGCGCCTATACCTGCTGCACCTACCATTATGGTTTCAAGTGGCGAGCCAGATAGCCTTTGCCAAGGAGATGTGTTGGGCTTATACATTAATTGGAACAATGGACCTATTCAGTGGTATAAAAATGGGATAGCGATTTCTCCGCTTGGTATCAATGACAGTTTGAATGTAAATGCTGATGGTAGTTATGGTGTACAAGTAACAAATGCCTTTGGTTGTTCCATTACAGGTGCTGCTTTTGATGTAAATTACAATCTGCCCCCTACCGTAGCTTCCGCTGTTTCAGGAAATTGTACTTTTACCGTAAATGTTACCCCTGCGGGAAGCTATACCTATCAATGGATAAAATCAGGAACGCTTATTAGTGGAGCAACCACAAATAGTTACACATCTACGGTTGCAGGTGATTACAGCGTTCAAGTTACAAGTTTGCAAACGGGCTGTTCAACTTTGGCATTTATGCCGTTTTGTGTGCCTGTGGGCATAGAAGATAATGCGATTTTATCAAATGTAAGTATTTATCCCAATCCTACACAAGAGAACTTGAATGTGGTAATGGACGTAAATGAAGTGCATAATATTCGTATTTCTTTACATGATTTTATGGGCAGAGAAGTAGGGCATCAAAACTTTGGGCAGCAAGTGGGAAAAGTTGAAACGCATTTTGATATGACTAACTTGGCAAAAGGGATTTATATGTTAAGTATAGAAACGGAGAATGCTGTTTTTAGCAAGAAAGTGATAAAAGAATAAATGGTTTTCTCATAAAAAATAAAACCACAAAGTTCGCAAAGAAAAGCCTAGACAAAGCACACAAAACAGCCTGTTTTTCTATAAATCTTTGTGTTCTTTGTGAATCCCTTGTGCGCTTTGTGGTAAAATTTAACCTTTTTATTCCATTATTTTTTATGAGAAAGCCATATAAATGAATAACTATTTTTTTATCTGCGAAAATCTGTAAAAAATTGGGTGAAACAAAAAAACTCGGAAGCGAATCACTTCCGAGTTTTCTATTTTAAGATAACGTATTTGATTAGTTCGGGCTACCTACTTTAATCATTGCACAACGGAAACCAACTGTTGCGCTAGCAGAGTCAGCTTTCATATAGCGGCGAGAGCCTGGTGTCAAATAGTATGCAATGTCAGCCCAAGAGCCACCACGATATACCTTTGCGTTGTCATACGGAGTACCTGTTCCTACGGAGTCTTTTGCAGATGGATAGTACAACAAAGAGTTGCCTGGGCTATACGCATCATCATCAAGCCATTGGTCAGGACGAAGGGTAGTTTTACCTTTCTTTCTGTATGGATTTAAGTCTTCCACATCTTCCAAAGAAAGCAAACGATATGCATCTTGTGTCCACTCAGCTACGTTTCCAGACATATTGTAAAGACCGAAGTCATTGGGCCAAAACTCAGCTACAGGTGCTGTAATCATGTAACCGTCTGTCAAGTGATGACCATCACCACCAGCCCAACCTGCATAGTCCCCACGACCTCTTTTGAAGTTAGCCATGAACGCTCCTTTTTTGTTACGAAGTGATTTTCCTGCCCAAGAATATATTTCTCCTTCTTGCAAACCTCTTGCAGCATATTCCCACTCAGCCTCTGTTGGGAGGCGATAAGAAGGATACATTACCGCTTCTTCATCTTCTTCCAATTTGGTATCATTTACCTTTTTTGTTCTCCATTTGCAATACTCATTAGCCTGGTGCCAAGTGATACCTACAAGCGGATACTGATTAAACGCAGGGTGCGCATAATAGGTTTCTGCAATAGGGTCATTGTAAGCCAAGTCTCTACGCCATACATTTGTATCAGGATAAAGTTCATTTACTTTGAACTCCCCTTCTTCATTTTGAATGTAGTACAAAAACTCTTTCCAATCTACATTTGCAACTTCCATTACGTCCATGTAGAATGTTTGTACCGATACCTGACGCTCACGGTTATCCATGGCATGGAGAATGTCTTTTTCTCCTCCTCCCATGATAAATGTTCCTCCTTGAATAAGGGTCAATCCTGGTGCAGGCGGCTCTTCCTTATAATCAATTGGCGCAAACTTGTCGGTTTCTTTTTTGTTGCCATACGAAATACCCGTTTTGCTTGAGTTTTTGCCTACACGATTGATTTTAGCCTTTTTGTTGCTACAACCTGATAGCACCCCTATAAGGCACACAACAGTAAGTGTGTAAAATAATATTCTTCTAGTTCTCATTTTGCTGAAGCGAATTGTTTTATAAAAACGAAGATTATGCGAATTTATTTGAAAAAATTAAAAGTTAAGAATTGAAAGTTGAAAGTTATCTATGAATTTTACCTAAAAAGGAAGTCATTAGATTCATTGATAACTGCTAACTGTTCACTGCTAACTGATTAGAATTTAGGACATGGATAAGACCTCCATTTTTTTACCTTTCTTGGGTCTTTAGCAAATTCTAAGCCCAAAGAAAGCTCATGTGAGCCTTGAGAAATAGAATTTGTAAGCGAAGAAACGGTATAATCATAAGAATAGCCTAAACGGAAAGGTCCTTTTTGTACCCCAATCAAAGCTACAACCGCATCTTGATGTCTGTACCAAAATCCAAATACCATAGGTTCAATATTTACATACGTTCCTACGTCAAATTGGAAAAATGGTCCTTGCATTTTTGCCAAAAATACAGGCGTAATAGACAATTTATCTGGCTCTCTGAAATCACCTAAGGGAATACGCATACCTCCGCTCAAGGTATATTTCATCGGAAGTTTTGCCTCTGGTCCCGAAAAATCCGTAAACACTTGCCTTGGCGTAGTAAGATGCTCTACCGAAGCACTCACAAAAGCGTAATTATTGTAGTACACAAGCCCTGCGTTCACATCTTCAATAATTCTAGAGCGGTTAGTATTAAGAATAGGGTCTTGCGATTGATACACAAAGCCGTCTTGCGGGTCAATTTGGTCTGGAAAGCGCAACTTAAAAAAGTCTATGCTTGATTGCTGTATCCCACCCGAAAGCCCAAGACGGAGCGTATGCCCGCCATCACGCACATCAGTAAGTGGAATTTCGTAGGCATAATTGAGCAAGATGTTTGTTCTTGCCAAATTGCCTTCTCCAGCAACGTCATTATTGATAGACACACCCACACCCTGGGTCGTATTACCAATATACAAAGGCATATCGAAAGCGAAAGCGGTCTGCTTATAGTATCCGGGGATACCAACCCACTGCGCACGATAATTGAGGGCGAAGCGATACCCTATACCCGAACCGGTAAACGCAGGATTGAGCATCACTTGATTAGCGTAAAACTGCGAATATTGCGGGTCTTGCGCTTGTACGCCAGAATGAATCAAACAGATAGTTCCCAATGTGAATAGTACACGGGCGAGTCTTTGTTTCATAAATGCTACATTATAAATACAGCCGTAAAGTTTCGGCATTTGGCAAATATTAACGAATTATTGGACAATATTAAGTATTTTTTACAGAAAGATTCGCTTTTGTGAATTATCTGCATAAAAATGTGTGTAAACCGTTCCCATTCACGCAGAACTGTATATACGCCACAAAGCTAAAAAAAATATCTTAATAAACAGACTGCTAATATAGAGATATTTTTATTAATCACATTTTTTTTTCAAAAAAAGTGTTTTTGAAGCATATTTCGCACTAAAAAGTAAGCTTTTCTCAAAAAAGTGCTTTTCTCACAAAAAGCGCAAAATGCATAATAAGAACGTTAAAATCACACATTTTATATTTCTGACTTATTTTTCAGCAAGATTCATTGCAAATATCCGTATTTTCTCAAAAGTTGCGATATTTTTACTTATAAAACTCAAATTAACGAGTTTTATTGAAAAAAATAAGCTAAAATCTTAAAAAAGATGAAAATCTTTTCATTTTACAGGCTTACTCTTCCACATTATCCTACTTCTGTCTCCGCCAAGACCGCCAAAAACTGCTTTTCGGCTTCTTCCAAAGAAAGTAAACTTCGCCCACCTGCTGCATGAAAATGCCCACCGCCTTGAAAGTTTTTGGCAAAATCAACTACCCCAAAACTACCCTTACTTCGGAAGCTAAATTTTACCAAACCTTCGTCTTCCAAAATAATTGCCGAAAAAACGACCCCTTTCATTGACAGCCCATAATTTACAATGCCTTCTAAATCGCCCGATTCCATCATAAAATCTAAGGTAACTTTGCGTTGTATAACGAAATAAGCCGTTTTTTTATGTGGCAAAACTTTTAGGCAATTCAACAAGCAATAGCCCCAAAGTCGCAAACGCATTTCCGTATAAGTATCGTAAATATTGTTGTGTATCAGATGTCCTTCTATGCCTGTGTCCACCAAATCAGCAATCACTCTATGTACCCGAGCATTTGTATTGTCAAAACGGAACGAGCCTGTGTCGGTCATAATACCAGTATAAAGACAAGTCGCTATTTCTTGCGTCAATGCCGCTTTGTCATTCCATTCTTCGGCAATAAGTCTGTAAATCAGTTCGCAGGTAGAAGACGCATGTTCGTCCCAAAGGCTAATATCTGCAAAATTTTCGGGAAAAGTATGATGGTCAATCATTACCTTAAAGCCTTTTGCTGCTGCTACTGTCTCGCCAAATTCATTGATACGAGACAAAACATTGAAGTCCAAGCAGAAAATCACTTCTGCATTTCGGAAGTTTCTATGCGCTTTTTCGGGTTGAAAAGGAGCAATTAATACCATTTGTTTGCCAGGCAACCATTTCAAAAATGCAGGATAATCTGTCGGCGCAATCACCGTAATTTGATGCCCTTTTGCTTGTAAATAATGTGCCAAACCCAAACTCGAACCCATTGCGTCTCCATCGGGTTTTTGATGTGTCGTAATAGCAATGCGGCGAGGGACAGAAAGATAGGTTTTAAGTTGTTGTAACGTCATGAATTAGGACATAAGTCAAATATTAGCAAGATATTCCGATTTCAAACAAAAAACTGCTGCCATCGTCATTGTCAGCTACCGCTAATAGCACCATTTCTGTATCAGAAATAACATCTATCATGGCAATAGATTCTATTTTTTGCTTAGGAATTTCGCCCAAAATTACAAAATCATTTATACTTACTTGCTTTTTTTTCATTTTTTGGGAGAAATTAGTTATTTTTCCTATTAAACTACCCAAAATTTCCCCATCATTGTAGGCATCTGTGGTAGATTCGGCAGATGCACAAAACAAAAAAAGGTCTTTTTCTGCACAATATGCAGCCCCCGAAATGCCCGATTGTATGCCCGCTATAAGTGGTAAGGCTAATTCCATGCATTCAACCTGCGCATCTTCTATCAAAATCAAGGCATTTTGCTGAAAAATGCCTCCTCTTTGACACAAAATCAATTTCCCTTCCCATTGAATTGCGGCTTCTATATTCAATTCCACAATTTGCGGGACTTTGCGCAGTTTATCATATAAAAGTGTAAAAGTTTTTTGAATTACCTTTTCAGGCGAAAAAAAATGATAGGCAAAATCTCGTTGTGGCGACTTTGAACCCGAACCCAAAAGCAAAAGACTTGTTTCTCCTGCTGCTTCCCAAAGTGTCATTGCTTCTAAATCAGCTTTGTCTTTTTTGGCAATTCGCCCTTGTTCGCCTGCAGCAAGGGGTAAAAGGGGCAATTTTGCTTGTAAATCCCAGTTTTTATCTAATTTATAGAGAAAATAGCTATCATCTCCTACAATGTAGATACTATCATTCCATATTTCTATGCCCGAACCTGAAGGAATATTCAGAAAATGTTGTTGTTTATTTATTTGATATTTCATGTTTGTGAAAAATGATGTAATATTTTTAAATAAAAAGTAGCTTTATTCGTAATAATAAGTGTATATTTGAAGCGAAAATGTATGTCTTTGTATTTTAAAAGTATTAATTTTCAATTATTTAATTGATAATCAATTATTTAAAAAAAATATTCCAATAAATATCTTCAACTCCATCTTCCATCTATATGTGTAAGTTTTTATTTATTATGACACTATTATCAAGCACATCTCTTGCATTTAGCCAAAACGAAAAAGATATTCAAGCCATCAGGGCTGTACTTGCCACACAGCAAACCGCTTGGAATGAAGGAAATCTTGAAGCCTTTATGGACGGATATTGGCATTCCGATTCGCTTTCTTTTGTAGGAAAAAGCGGCATCAATTATGGCTGGCAAAAAACGCTTGACAACTATAAAAAAAGCTATCCCGACAAAACGGCGATGGGAACTTTACATTTTGATATTCTCAGAACCGATAAAATAGACAAAAAACACGTATATGTTATTGGCAAATGGCATTTAACACGTGAAATAGGCGACATTGCTGGGCATTTTACCCTTGTTTGGCGCAAAATCAATGGAAAATGGGTGATTGTTTCAGACCATTCAAGTTGATAAATTCTTCGAGAACCTAAACAATTACGCTTGCATAATAATTATACGTTTGTTTGGTTTACAAAAGTAAGAAAATATTTACCTTTGTGCCGCAGAATTTGCTAAAATAATCACAATATGCAAGATATTATTTTTGACATTATAGAAAAAGAACTTCACCGTCAGCGTGAGGGCATCGAACTAATTGCTTCCGAAAACTTTGTGAGTGAAGCGGTAATGAGAGCCGCAGGTTCTTGTTTGACAAATAAATATGCAGAAGGCTTACCCAGTAAACGCTATTATGGCGGCTGCGAGTTTGTAGATGAGGTAGAAGTAATTGCAAGAGACCGAGTAAAGCAACTTTTTGGGGCAGAATGGGCAAATGTGCAACCTCATTCGGGTGCGCAAGCAAATGCAGCCGTTATGCTTGCATGTATCAAGCCTGGCGATACGATTTTGGGCTTTGACCTTTCACATGGTGGGCATCTTACGCACGGTTCTGCGGTCAATTTTTCGGGAAAAATCTATCGCCCTACTTTTTACGGGGTACGTAAAGACAATAACTTGGTAGATTATGACCAATTAAGGGAGGTAGCTCGCAGAGAAAAACCGAAACTTATCATTGCTGGCGCAAGTAATTATTCTCGTGATTGGGACTATGTCGCATTTAGACAAATTGCAGATGAGGTTGGGGCAATTTTGTTGGCAGATATTTCGCACCCTGCAGGCTTGATTGCCACAGGTTTGCTCAATAACCCTATGCCACATTGCCACGTTGTTACTTCTACTACGCACAAAACCTTGAGAGGACCTCGTGGCGGCGTGATTATGGTGGGCAAAGACCATGAAAATCCAATGGGTTTGAAATTTAAAGATAAATTGCGCAAAATGAGCTCTGTCTTAGATGGTGCAGTTTTTCCTGGCACACAAGGCGGTCCACTTATGCACACAATTGCGGCAAAAGCGGTAGCGTTTGCCGAAGATTTGCAACCTGAATTTAAAAGTTATTGCGAACAACTTCGTACAAATGCACAAGTATTAGCGGCTTTGATGGTAGAAAAAGGCTACGGCATTGTTTCAGGAGGAACAGATAATCACTTGTTTTCCATAGACTTGCGTAGCAAGGGTTTGAATGGGAAATTGGCAGAGGAAACGTTGGGCAAGGCTGAAATTACGGTAAATAAAAACATGGTGCCGTATGATACCGAAAGTCCAATGATTACCAGTGGGATTCGTATAGGCACACCTGCAATGACTTCTCGTGGCTGCAAAGAAAGTGATATGCACATTATTGCTGATTTTATGGACAGGGCTTTGATGAATCACGACAAAGAAGAGGTACTCAAAGGCATCAAAGGAGAAGTACAAGAATTTATGAAGGCTTTTCCTTTGTATCAATAACAGATGTTATGCGAGGTCAGGATTTATTCATAGAAGTGGGCTAAATCCACATTTCTATGAATAAATGCTATCCCAAAACACTAATTAATGAAGCAATTTTGTTTCCAATATTTCTCTAAACTTGCGTAAAATGGCGATAATTTTTAGTAAATGTTCTTTTCTTGTGCAGTCAAAAACTTCGGATAAACAATAATCTTTCCCTTCCATAACGACAAAAGTCCATTGTTTACCAATAACTTCACAACCATACAAGGGAGTGAGGGTTGCATTTTTGGTTTGGGCAATCAAAAATGCTTCTAATATTTGTGCCATCGGCTCGCCAGATGGATTTAATTGTGGTTTATATTCTTGAAAATGAAAATAATGTTCTTCAATCACATTTTTAAAGCCTTTTGCGACCAAAAAATCAGTTCTTACACTCAATTTTGTATCATTTACAGTAGCATTTAATTTTTTCTCAAAAAGCCCTACAAAACCTTTATTTTCCGAATTCATCAACTTGCTTAAACGTAAGACATTGCTAATGAAATACATTTTTAAATCTTCTTCAGCCCAATAAGTGATATTTTCAAGTCCTTCTTGATAAATTTCTTCAAATAATTCGAACTCTCGTATGCTAAAAACGGGGGCTTCCGTCTCAATCCATTCTTTGAGAAGTGGCGTTTGCTTCCCTACAATTTTATTCAAATGAAAGTGTAATATCAATTCGGCTTCCTTCCAATCTTTTGCCATAATCTTAAATATGTGTTAAAATTTTCACAAAGATACAAAGAAATGCGGCAATAAGATTGAATTATGGAAATTTCTGACACATATATTACAGCAAGCATTTTTTGTCTTTAGCTGAAATTTAGTGTTTAGCAACATGCGCCAAATACATATAAATATTCAATAAACCGTTTGTGTTTGTAATCAAAGACAAAGCTTCTGGAATAGAAACCACACATGTTTCTATCTGTTCATGTTCAGAGGCTACCCCTGTACTTTGATTATTAAAGGCAAAAATGTCATTTTTAGGCATTTTTAATTCACAATAAAATAAATAGATTGCCTCATCGCAAGTGCCTGTACTTGGATAAATTATGTTTGTATGCAATAGTTTTACTTGCTCCTCGCTCACTTTTAAGCCCGTTTCCTCTTCCACTTCTCGCACAGCAACTGCCAAAGGCGAATCATCTTTGTCTATCATGCCCGCAGCATGTTCGTAAATGATGCTGCCATCACATATCCGCCTTTGTTTCACCAAAAGCAAAAATTTCTCGCCCGTTTCTTCCGCTTCCATACAAATCAATACGGAAACAGCAGAACCTTTGATGAAACAAATAGGAGGGATTTTGCCCCCTTCGGGCTGTGTTGCATCTACATTTACTAAGGCAAACAAGACTTCTCCATTGTGGCGATGTTTGACATAAAGCTCCTCTACTTTATTGACAATTAAGCCATTAGCAACTAAATTAGATTTCCATACTTTGAATTTATGTGCATCTTGCAAAGATTCTTTTTGCATGTTTTTGAGAAATTATAACTGTATTTTGTCGCAGATAAATAAAAATTGAAACGCAGATTTTACAGTGAGCGTAGTCAAACTGTTTCGCAAATAAACAACTTATTTGCGATAATTTGCGTATTTTATATGTAATACAAGTTGTGAATAGCGTTTAGTCGTGGCGATTCTCCTGAATTGCCGCTAACAAAGAAGGGGTTTTTCGGTCAGATTAAACAAATTTTATGGCTTGTTAACTGCGATTCTGGAGAATCACAGTACGGTGAAAATATTATTTATCCTCAATGGCTTGGATAAGTTCGTTTTGTACTATGGTATAAAAAAATATTATATTTTCAGATAACTTAGCCCGTCATCTATACTTGACGCAAGCATGGATAGATTTGTACTTTCTAAGGTTTTTCTTATTTTTTCTCGAATAAGCTTAAAATCTTTATGAACAGGGCAAGGCTGCTTTTCAGAGCATTTTTTTAGCCCCAAACCACATAAAGAGTATAAGCCACTGCCATCTATTGCCAATACAATCTGACTAAGCGTTATTTTTTCCATGTCGTCTTTAGGAATTTCATATCCGCCAGTTTGCCCTTTTACGGAGACAATTATCTTATTTCGGGCTAATTTTTGCAGTATTTTTGCTGTAAAGGATTTTGGCGAATCTATTTTTTCCGAAATCTCAACCAAACTCACCCTTTTATCTTGAAGCGATTGAACAGCAATGTATATAGTCGCACGAATTCCGTATTCGCAAGATTTTGAGAAAAACATACGTAAGTAATGAAAAATTAATAATTAAAAATTAACTAAATCCTTGTTTTTTGCAGATTTAAAAATCATTGCCAGCTTTTAAGTTCAGTCTTTGCTGCCATAGTCCATCTATCATTATTGGGGCAAATATACGACTTTTTTTATTCAGACAAAAATATCCGATTTTTTTCCAATAGCTTTCTTATAAAAAAATACTGTAATAAAAATGG
>JAAFHL010000460.1:0-937 GCA_013298365.1 Bacteroidota bacterium
GAAACAGAAACAGATTATGCAATCACTTGTATAGAAGCGATTCAATCTCATTTAGATAAAGAAAATAAGACGCTTATTTTGGCGCAATTTGATATAGAGATAGAAACCAATTATTACAGAGAATTGGTCTATAATTTGGAGCATTGCATTCATCATCAAGCACTTATCAAAGTAGCTGTATTGTCTTTTGAGGATATTTATTTATGTCCTTCTTTTGGGGTAGCCCCATCTACTTTGGCATATAGAAAACAAGTTCAACATTAGTAACTACTCAAAACTTGCAAAAAGTTAGTCTTTTCTTTCACAAACTCACACACTGGGAATACTGGTCCATATATGCGGTCTATTCCCCGTTATTTTTTGTATGGTTATACTACTCCATCAAAGCCAAATCTTTTTTCTTTTTTAGCGCATCAAATCCCCTTATGAAAAATGGCGGCTTTGCCATGGAATCAAAAAGAGCCATTTATGATTTGATTCCCTCAAAATATTATCCCAAAACGATTTACCCACACATAGAAGATGATTTGTCGCAAGCATTGAATTTGTTGAAAATAAATAATATGACTTATCCCCTTATCGCTAAACCTGACATTGGTTTGCGGGGCATGGCGGTACAAAAAGTTGAAAATGAAGCAGATTTGCATAGTTATATCAAGCAAAATAGGGTAGATTATATGCTGCAAGCATATATACCTTATGAAAATGAGGTAGGCATTTTTTGGGTTCGCTTTCCCAATGAAGCCAAAGGTTTTATTTCTGGCATTGTATTAAAAGAATTTTTAATTGTAGAAGGCGATGGCATTTCTACCATAGAACAGCTCATTTACAAAGACCCACGCTATTTGATGCAACTGCCTGTTTTGCAAGAAATGTATGGCGAAAAATTGCAAACTATTTTACCCAAAAACGAAAAAAAGAACTTAGTTCCGTATGG
>JAAFHL010000460.1:947-4178 GCA_013298365.1 Bacteroidota bacterium
CAAAATTTTTGGACATAAGCGAAAAAATTAGCCCGAAATTGACAGCGACTTTTAACGAAATCTGCTTACAAATCCCCCATTTTTATTATGGAAGATTAGACATAAAATACAATACTTGGGAAGAATTGGAAGCAGGTAAAAACTTCTCTATCATAGAGTTGAATGCTTCGGCAAGTGAGCCTACTCATATTTATGACCCCAAACATTCGCTATTTTTTGCTTGGAGAGAAATCACAAAACATTGGGATTATCTTTGCACTATCAGTATCATGAATCGAAATAATGGGGTTAAATACCTTTCTTTGTCAGAAACAAAAGCAATGATGCGAGAGCATAATCAATTGTTAGCAAAATTGCGATAGGAATGTAGTATTTATAGCGTTATTAGGCGGTTATATCTGTTATTTTAGGTTATTTATCTATCTTTGTACTTTAATTAATATTTTTAGCAAAGATGAAAAAACTTATCACTATCCATTTATTACTGATTATTTTAATCACGACTTTCGGACAAAATCTAAAAAGAAAAGGGGCTTTAGGGATTCAAGCAGAGCCAATATCGGATTCGTTGTTGCAAGTACAAGGGTGGGGCGAGCGCAAAGGTGTATATATCTCTAAGGTATTATCCGAAACAACAGCAGAGCAACTTAAACTAAAAACAGGCGATATTTTATTTGAAATCAATGGAACACCGGTTTCGGGCTTGCGTATTTTGCGTCAGCTTTCACAGAATTTGCGGGTAGGTGAACCTATTCAAATTAAGTTTGGTGCTAACAAAACCCTAAAAGAGGCTTCTGGCTATGTAGTGGCACGACACTTGGAAACATCTAATGTAGGTGAGGTAATTTATGATGAAATAGCGCATAAAAATTCATATATTCGTTCTATTGTGCATAAGCCTTTTGGCAACAAACGTTGTCCTGCGATTTTTTTCATTCAAGGATTTGCGTGTGTATCTGTGGAATTGCCCTATTCTACCAGTCATCCTACGCAGCAATTAATAGATGGTTGGGTGAAAGAAGGCTATGTTGTGTATCGCATAGAAAAGCCAGGTGTGGGTGATTCTGATGACAAAACAGACTGCTACAAAATAAATTACGATGAAGAAGTTGCCGCTTTTCAAACAGGCTTAGATGCCTTAAAAAGCTATCGTTTTGTAGATACAAGCAATGTTTTCCTTTTTGGACAAGCCTTAGGTGGTATAACAGCTCCTTTGTTAGCTGCAAAAAATAAAACAAAAGGGATTATGGTATATGGCAGTGTGGTAAGACCTTGGTTTGAGTATGTGTTAGAGGCAAGAAGACAGCAAAATCTATTATTTAGTTCAGACTACTCAAATTTAGATGAAGATATAAAGCAACTTACCCCTATTTATTATGATTGGTTGGTAAATGGAAAAACCTTAGAACAACTTATGGAAAACCCTGATTATCAAGTTGTTTTGGCATCGGAAGGCAATCCTTTACAGATAGGAAATGGCACAATGTATGGACGAAATCCTTCTTTTTATTATACCCTCAATCAACAAAAACTCTTTGATGCTTGGAAAAAAGCAAATACCGATGTGATTGCCTTTCATGGGGATTGTGATTTGCAGTCAGTAGATGCTTCGGAAGGAGAAACGATTGCCGAAATCGTAAATTACTACTATCCAGGCAAAGGACAATATAGATTGTTGAAAAATACAGAGCAAAATTTTGTGAAAGTGCCAGGCAAAAAAGAATATTTAAAAATGTTGAGAGAAGGTCGCTACTCTCCTGATTATGCAGCTGCAAATTTTAACAAAGATTTGTTAAAGTTTTCGGTAGAATGGATGAAATTGGTCAGAACGCCTAAATAAAATTCGTTTTTTGTAGAAAAATGTATATTTTTGTATATGTTTACATGGGATAGTCAAAATATTATACGGTTATACGGAAATAAACTCCTTTTTCTACCCGATAACAGGGTGATAGAGGGCGTTGAAACAACAATGCCCTTAACTTCATCGGTTTCAGATGAAAAGGTTTTTGAAAAAGAAGAAGTGAGAAAAACGGAAATTATTGCTTCTTTGGAGGAAGTCAAAATCATCGAAAAACCGATTGTTGAAACAAAAATAACGCCGCCTGTTGTAGAAAAGGTGAGCATTATTTCAACACCTGTGGCAAAGCCTTATACTTTGGGTGAGCCTGTTCAATGGAAGATGCGCCCGAATGTAGCTTGTAAGCTTATTGTAATTGTTTCTGCAAATGAGTTTAAAAATGCCGTTTTAATGGGTGCGTTATTATTTATAATAGAAGAAAAGGCGAAAATTCCTCGTACATCTGTTAGTTTTGGCGTGTATCAACCAGGGCAAAGTACTTGGAGTTTGGCAGATATGCCCGCTAAAATTGGGGTTTTATTTACTGACAAGGAGGCAGAAAATGCGACAATAGCAGACAAAAAAGTATATGTTTTTCCTTCGATGAGTACAATCGCCTTAGATATTCCTTCACAAGAAAAATGTATCGCTTTATTAAAGTCATTCACGAATTGAAAATATTCGACATTATATTTGTATAAAACCCCGTCAGATTGCTAATCTGACGGGGTTTTTATTTGTTATCATTTATGCCAAAAATGATAATTTAGGAATAGGTTTATATGAGTGAGTTCCTACTATTTTTTTATGGATAGAAATCTACTGCGTCCCCCTTATATAATAGACTTCTTGCGAAAGTATAGTTGTGTTCATCATAACATTTAACCTACCCGCAAAACTGCCAGCATTTTTGCTGCCCTCCCAAGAGGGCGTTTTTTGTCGAAAGACAAAAAACGGGTGGGTTAATGACTAATGCTATATCTTGTCTATTAAAAATGATTTTTGCAAGAAGTTTAATAGAATTTACACAGCTCCCCCTACGAAAAATAGGATATTGTTTGATACATGTTCCTTACTTTTTACTTTTTTTAGCCTCTTTTTCCTTTAACTCGTTTCCATCTTCATCAAATTCAGGTTTTTTACCTCCTTTTTCTTTGCTTTCTTTTTCCTTTTTAGGTGCTTTCTCCTTAGCAGGTTTAGCTTCTTTTTCCTTGCCAGGTTTAGCTTCTTCTTCCTTTTTAGGTGCAGCTTCTTTTTTAGGTGCGTTTTCCTTACCAGGCTTAGCTTCTTTTTCCTTTTTAGGTGCAGCCTCTTTTTTAGGGGCTTTTTCCTTGTCAGGCTTAGCTTCTTTTTCCTTTTTAGGTGCAGCCTCTTTTTTAGGGGCTTTTTCC
>JAAFHL010000461.1 GCA_013298365.1 Bacteroidota bacterium
TCTTGTGTAATTTTGCCACACATTACCGCATCTCTATTGTCCATAGGCCAAGGAAAAGGCACAACCGCATGATAATAAATCTCCAAAGGATTATCTATTTCTTTGAGTAACACCGAATTTTTGATGCCCGTCATCCATTGTGGGTGATTTGGCACATCTTTTAATACGCCCACAAATGCGCTCAAAGTGCCTGGCGATTGTGTTGTAAACTTCAATTCTATGGCTTTGTCTGCCATTCGAGTATAACCTTTGATACCTTGCTTTTCTCCTTTATACGACCATGCCGCCTGCCCAAACAGGACTCCCATTATTCCGAAAAAAAAACCATAAAATACCACTGTTTTTTTCATATTATTATTGCTAAAAAATTGGTTACGTTTCAAAGTAGAGACCTATACTTATTCCTCTATCCCGTTAGGGATAAAATATCGGTAAAAACATAAATCACCCGTCTCGCCCTCATATTTTTTCGTGCAAGCACGAAAAAATAATAAAATTGGGAAAATATCGCGTATCTCTACCGATATTTTGTGCCTACGGCACAAGAGGTCTCCACTTTGGCACATCACCCAAAAATTACCATTTCCCCCAATTCCCATAACACGAGCCACCCCCATATCGAATAAAAAACCATACAATATCACAATCTTTGATGGGAATTGTCGTTACTTTTTTCCACGCAAAATACGGCGCAGGGTCTCCCTCACAATCAGCCATTTGATAGGCAACGATATGGTCGGCATAAATAATGGGGGTTAGTTGTTTTCTTACAAAACGATTATAACGAAATTTACTTATCTTTTTGGCTTCGTATAGCTTTTTTTTCTCCGCAGCAATGTCTTTAATATGCTGTGGCGTTTCGCTTAGTCGAGTTTGCAAAACTTCTCTGATAATATTTGACTTAGGTTCATTTGGGGTTTCCAAACAGGCACAAGTAGCATTATTGACGTATGCCTTTGGCAGCCATGACGCATTTTTCTGATAAATCCCACAACTATCAGAAGAGATACCTGTTGGAATATTCTGCCCGTACAAAAAAGAAAATGCACTAACAAAAAGAAAACTAAACAATAGATATTTCATGGTACTTTTATATGTTGTACTTCAACGAGATAGAACAAGTTAAAATAAAACAACCATTTTGTAAGAATCCGAAAAAGTTACATGTTTAAGTACCAGTTACTATATTCTTACAGAATGGAGGAGTTTATCTACTTATTTTACACTTATCGCTAAAACAGCCATTCCAAATAAAGGTTTCCATTTCCCAACAAATCTTGACTATCTGTAACATTTTTATCATCTTTCCACTGATAGCCATCTAACACATCATCAGAATTGTACTTGCCCATCACTTCCACACCAATGCCTATATGCTGCCCTATTCTATATCTCATGCCTCCGCCAAACAGCACAAAGGGCGAAATGGTACTCACCGTATTATATTCGGCATTAGACTCATACGTATCATCAAGCATCGCATCAAGTTGCGCTTTGACATCGCCATTCGAGTCAATTTGATTAAAAGGATATAAAGAATTATCGGCAGCACGAGCATTCATTTTGGTTACGTAAGAAAAAGCCCCTATTCCACCGATAAGGTAAATAGAAAAAGGTTTATTATAGGTTTTAGAAAACATTTCTATCAAATGTAACTTGCCCGAAGCAGCAATATCAAGCGAAGTCATTTGATAATTGGGATAAAAAACGCCTATATAATTGGTCGAATCTACATAGTTTAAAGTAGAATCTCTTTCCCCATTCAGCGCATTGTTGGGCAAAATAGGGGTAGGACTTGTGCCTATACCTGCATATTGTCCATAATTAATAGAAATACGTGTGCCGAGCCATCGAGCAAAACGATACTGATAATACACACCGCCTTGATAGCCTAATTGCAAGGGCAAATCGCCAAAAATTGCGCCTACGCCCCCTGTAATCCCCACAGAATGGGATTCAGGCTTATTATCTGCACCATAATATTTGAATTGTCCAATAGCCACGCTTAACATTAAGCAAGAAAAAGCAGTTATGGTAATGAGTTTTTTCATATTGTAAATTATTAGTTTTGCACACAGGCACAAAGATAGGTATTTTGGCAATAAATAATGTCAAATTATCCTACGAGAAAAAGGAATAGTTTCATTTTGAAATATTCAACGGGCTATTTGCCCTCATTTTCAATACAAATTATGCGCAATTATCGTACTTTTTTTATACATTTTGGTCTTTTTCTGCTCACTTTTTTTACCACTACGATGGTAGGGGCAGAAAATGTAACAGGAAAAATCTGGTTAGGTTTTGGCTTAGTTCCTGAAAATATGCTCTTACATGCTGCCGATTTCACAAAAGGCTTGATATATTCTGTTTCTTTTTTAAGTTTTTTGACGTTACATGAATTTGGGCATTATTTTACAGCAATGTACCATCAAGTCAAAGCCTCTCTCCCTTACTATATCCCTGTGTGGCTGCCCATTCCTGGCGCAATGAATATCGGCTCGTTTGGCGCAATTATTCGTATGGAGGAAATCCCTCGTACCACCAAACAATTTTTTGACATCGGAATTGCTGGACCTTTGGCGGGATTTGTGGTTTCGGTTACACTTATTATCATTGGATTGCAGACACTTCCTGAAAAAGAATATGTATTAGGTGTTCACCCAGAATATGCACAACAATTTGGAGGCGTGCCAAATGAGGCAGAACAAGTTGCCTTTATTGTAAAAAATAACATAGAACACCCCGAAAAGCCGATGCAAACCTATCGTTTGGGCAAAAATCTGCTATTTACGCTGATACAAAAAATTGTACCACATAATGGAAGCCGTTTCCCTACTTCCTTTGAGATTTTTCATTACCCTTTGCTTTTTGTAGGCTTTTTAACCTTGTTTTTCACTGCCCTCAACCTCCTCCCGATTGGACAATTAGATGGAGGACATGTGATATATGGCATGTTTGGGCGAAAAACAGCGGGAATTATTTCCAGAATTTGTGTGCTTGCCTTGATGTTTGTAGGCGGAACAGGCTTATTAGATTTTGCGCATCTAAGTGAAAACTATCTTTCTATGGGTTTATATTTCTTTTTTTCTGTCTATATCTTCAATCATATCTTCAATCAGCCCAAGGCACTGTATTTATTAGGTATTTTACTCCTATTTTGGCTCATTCAAACGGGCATAAAATTTTATTTTCCAAACCTTGAAGCAAATGAAGTTTGGTTGCTCTATTCTTTTATGGCGGTACGTTTTATCAAACTCGACCATCCTGCGGCTTTGATAGAACATAAAGTAGGTTTATCTCGTCAGATATTGGGTTGGTTAGCAATTATTATTTTTATCCTGTGTTTTACCCCCAATCCTGTGCAGATTTTTGGTGTGTAGTTTTTCGTAGCTAAGGAATGAAAAATATTTCTTGCTGTAAATAAAAAAGTGCTAATTTAAGGGCTTTTTGAGTTACAATAGGTATCATTGTAGTAAAGTACGCTTCAGCTTGAGTTTTACTGTAACCTACGCTTCAGCTTGGGTTTTATAGTAACCTACGCTTCAGCTTGGGTTAGTACGATAAACGAAGCCCAAGCTAAAGCGTAGGCTACAACAAGCTAAAGCATAGGTTACAAAAGTTAATAAAAAAATCCTACAAATTATGAAATCCCTACAAAAACCGTATCTTTACACAGTAAATAAAGTTTATACAAAATCAGCTATAGGTGAATTTTGCAAAACTTTCAACTTTCCATTCTCAACTTTCAACCATTTAATATGCATTATCTACTGTATTTCCTCTCCCTAATTGGCTTATGGCATTTTGACACACAGCCTCAATTGCCTCAAAAAGAAGCCATTACGATGGAACAACAATGTTTAACCGACTACAACAAAATGTGGAAACAAATCGAAGAACTCGAACAAACGGGGCGTACCAAAGACGCACTTAAATTAGTAGAAGAAATTTATGCCAAAGCCAAAACGGAAAATAATGGCACACAAAGCGTAAAAGCCTTGTTGTATGTGATGAAATACAACAGCGTGATTGAGGAAAAATCGGATTCTATGAATATGGTTCGCCTCAAAAAAGAGCTTGCTACGGCAAAATCGCCCGTAAAGCAAATATTAAACTCCATTTTGGGTGAGGCATATTGGCAATATTATAGCAACCGTAGATGGGAATATGG